>CALZIC010000017.1 GCA_945787285.1 uncultured Desulfuromonadales bacterium | reverse complement strand
AGTATCCGTTGCGCTTCCCCATCTCACCGCTGAGTCCCATTGTCGGAGCGGGAGATTGTGTTTTTCATCTCCACATATTTTAGAAAATTATTGAGTGGCACACCTTGCACCTTGAGGCATGCCGGCCCCATGACAACAAAAGGCCTCCCGTCGATTAACGGGGAGGCCTTTTGCTTTTGTTGAATACGTGGGGTCGGGGCGGGCGATAGCGCAAGTCATTGTAGCGGAACCGGTCCCTTGGACACAAGTTTGGCTTATGCAGCCTGACGACTTTCTTGCCAATTTTGACGGATTTCCCGGGGCGCTCTGAAGGCATTCTTTTCAACGCGCCACTCGCTGTTGTAAAGCTCCACGAAGTTTTCCACGGCTTCGCGGACATCCTCTACGGTGCGAAATATCCGGCCGTAGATAGCCTGCTCTTTCAAAGTCCGGTTGAAACGTTCAGCGACTCCGTTGGTCTGGGGCTGGGCAACGAAGGCGAAACTGGGTGTGATCCCCCAGAACTTCAACTGGTTCAGAAAATGATCGGAGAGATACTGGGTGCCGTGATCCATGCGCAGGGCCAGTCCACGGGCGACATCGGCCCCTATGCCTCCGTAGAGGTCGTTTAACCCCATGGCAATCGGCTGCAGGGCAGCATATCGGTCGCCTTTCTTGCAGACATGCCAGCCGACGCATTCTGCGTTCCAGTGCTCCACGGCGGCAAAGATCCAGACCCAGCCTTCTTCCAAGGTGAAGACCCGGGTACCATCGGTGCCCCACATCAGGTTCGGTGCCATGGTAATGATCTTGCCGTCATGCTCTTTGGGCGCTTTGGGGCGGCCTCGGTACGGCGAAAGTAGATGGTTTTCCCGCATCAGTCGCAGCACGCGTTTGCGCGACACCCGCACGCCATCGCGAACCCGTAGCCGCGCCCACACCTTGCGGTGACCCTCTCCGGTGAAGGGAGAACTTGCCAGGTCGGCACGGATTAGTTCCAGCAGGGCTTCGTCGCTGATCGACGGACGCGGACCACGGCGTTTCAGAGGGGCCTGGTTGTTCGACGCACTCTGGCGAGCAGCGTGATAAAAAGAGGAGCGAGCCTGCTCCCAAACGCGGCAGACCCGCTGAACCCCATAGGGTTTCTCAGTAGCCAGGGAAATCGTTTGGCTCATTTCGACGACTTCCGCTTGGCTAAAGGGCCGGGCTTGCGCACTCGTTTCCAGAGAAGCTCATTCTCCATGGTCAATTCGCCGACCCGCCGCATGGCTTGGTCGAGTTCGGCCTGGACCGGATCGTTTTGCCGCTTTTTCAGCGACTCATCAATTCCGGTCAGCGCTTTCTCCCGCCATTGTTCCAGGCGGTAGATCTCGACATTCAGTTCGCGGGAGAGGGCATCAACAGATTCGCCCCGCAGCATGCGCAGAACAACTTCACGCTTGCGGCCGGTGCTCCAGCGTTGCCCCTCGGCCAAAGGTCCGGTAACTGTTTCGCTTTTGATGTTCTTTGTGGTCATATTCAATCTCCTTGGACACGGGGACAATACCCCAAATCAGTGTCCAAGAAAACCGGTGCCGCTATAATAGCGCAAGTCATTAACCTGCTTGAGCGTTCAAAAAATCACCGACGAACCTATCGGTGCGCCTCGGACTTTTTGGAACACTTTTTCAGGCCAAGCACCTACACTCTTTTCCCGCCCCGAACTCACAGATCCAGACTGAAGCGACACTCCGCAGATTGAATGCCAACCTCCGTCCCTCAATCTTTTCCCCTCCCTTGTTCTTTCTTAAAAACGTGGTAGCTAGTTTAATAAGTCTTTTTGAATCGTTTAGAGAATAGAGGTTATTGAATACTTCGGTATGTCAATTCTCCTGTTGCTTTAGCGAGTTGAATCCCTTTCCTGCTCCGAAGCACGAATTGTAATAACGATGGATTATAATTTTCACTTCGAGGTCATTTGGCTAAACCGTGATTTATTAGCCTATGGCGCATGGCTGACGGTTCGGATTTCTTTTGTATCAACGGCACTTGGATTGCTGGTCGGTATTGTTTTGGCCGGCCTGCAAACAACCCGCTGGAAGCTTTTTACGGTGCCCATTGCGGTCTATATCGAGATTATTCGCAACACGCCCTTTTTGGTACAGCTCTTTTTTATCTATTTCGGCCTTCCGAGTATTGGCTTAAATTTGACCTCCGAGCAGGCGGCATTAGCCGCGATGGTCATAAATCTGGGGGCATACGCCACCGAAATTGTTCGCGCCGGTATTGAGTCGATCCACAAAGAACAGGTTGAAGCGGGGCTTTCGCTCGGCTTTTCTAAAATCCAGGTCTTCAGGCACATCCTTCTTATGCCGGCGCTGAAGAAAGTATACCCCTCGCTGACAAGTCAATTTATCCTCATCATGCTGGGTTCGAGTATTCTTTCCGTAATATCTGCCGAGGAGTTGACATTTCAGGCCAACTACCTGCAATCTCGCACATTTCGCAGTTTCGAAATCTACTTTGCCGTGACCTTGATATACTTGGCTTTATCCTATTTTTTCCGCGTCATTTTCAGATTTATCTATTCACGAACATTTAAACCAAGAAGTCTGGATGTACCTTAAGCTATGAGGGCTTTCGATTTTTTCGAAGTTTTTATGCAACTGCTGGTGGCAGCCAAATGGACCGTGGCCTTGTCGTTCATTGCACTGGTCGGTGGTGGTCTTCTCGGGATGGTTTTGACTGTGGCCGTTACCGGTCCAATCCGGCCGCTATGCTGGATAAGCAAGGCTTATATTCAATTTATTCAAGGCACCCCGTTATTGATGCAACTCTTTTTAATCTATTTTGGACTGCCTCTTTTTCTGGGGGTGAATATCAGCGCCTGGGTGGTGGCGTGTATCGCTTTGATTATTTTCACCAGTGCGTTTTTAGCAGAAATCTGGAGTTCATGCATTCGGGCTATCCCGATAACCCAGTGGGAATCTGCTGGTTCGCTGGGATTGGGCCACTTGCAGCAATTGCGTCATGTCATCATCCCCCAGGCAGTGAAAATCGCCATTCCGCCCAGCGTGGGATTTTCTGCTCAGGTGATTAAAAACACCTCGCTGACATCCATCATCGGATTTTTAGAACTGACTCGCATAGGTCAGGCTATCAACAATGTCACTTTTAAACCCTTCATCGTCTACTCCATGGTGGCCATGATTTACTTTTTATTATGCTACCCCATATCTTTTTACAGCAAAAAGTTGGAAAAACGACTCCATGCCACTGGTTAACGTTGAAAACCTACGCAAAAGTTTTGGCGCGCTCGAAGTCCTGAAAGACATCAGTCTGGAGGTGCACAAGGGCCAAATCGTCGCCATCATAGGACGCAGTGGTGCGGGCAAAAGCACCTTTTTGCGATGCCTTAACGGATTGGAATCTATTCACTCCGGCAAGATTGTTGTTGACGGCGTAGATATCAGCGCGCCCGGTACGGACCTTCGAAAATTAAGACAAAAAGTCGGTTTTGTCTTTCAAAGCTACAATCTGTTCCCCCACCTAAGCGCACTGGACAACATCACCCTGGCGCTGCGAATTGTTAAGAAGATGGGACGTTTCCAATCTGATGGGGTTGCCGCCAAGATGCTGCAGCAAGTCGGGTTGGAAGAAAAAAGAGCCGCCTTTCCAGATCAACTATCCGGAGGAGAGCAGCAACGTGTGGCCATTGCCCGTTCCATGGCCATGTCTCCCGAGTTGATGCTTTTTGACGAAATCACCTCGGCCCTGGACCCCGAACTGATCGGTGAAGTTCTAAACGTTTTAGAAAACCTCGCACAAGGGGGGATGACGATGATTTTAGTCACCCACGAAATACGGTTTGCTCGCAAAGTTTCCGATCACCTCGTGTTTATGCACCAGGGTATGATTTGGGAATCCGGCCCACCGGATCAACTTTTTCAGAAGCCGAAAACAGAGGAACTGGCGACTTTTTTACAATCGGTGATTTAATTTCAAGTTCGTACAAGGAGGGCAAAAATGCTGAATATCTGGATGAAATCAAGGTGCTTTTTATTGGCGACGGTCATCCTTGCATCGTTGAGCATTCAAAATGCCAATGCCGGCGGTTTGGACGAAATCGTGCGTTCGGGAAAGATTCGAATTGCCGTTCCTCAGGATTCACCGCCATTTGGTTCTCTGTCCCCATCGGGGAGCTTTGATGGTTATGATGTTGAAGTGGCCAAACTGATTGCCGAAGATCTCGGTCTGAAGGTCGAACTGGTCGCGGTGGTCAGCAAGAATCGCATCCCATACCTGATCACAGGAAAAGTCGATTTGGTCATATCCAGCATGGGGGCCAACCCTAAACGGGCCATGACCATCAATTTTTCCAAACCGTACGCCCCTTTTTTCTGGGGGGTATTCGGTCCGCAAAAGATGGCTGTCCAAAAGGCCGGTGACACCAAAGGGTACAGGGTCGGGGCCACCCTCGGCACCCTTGAAGAACTTGCCTTTACAGAGTCCGCCCCCAAGGGGGTGACCATCAAAAGGTACGATGATCAGGCAACCACCGCGGCGGCTTTTCTTTCGGGGCACGTGGACCTGATCGTAACCGGAAGCGCCATCGCCGCAAAATTGATCAAGGACAATCCCTCCAAAAAGATCGAGACCAAATACATCATGCGGCAGTCGCCGTGCCATATCGGCGTGCGTAAAGGTGAAGCCGATCTTTTAAATTGGGTCAACGTCTTTATTTATTCCCACAAGCTTAACGGGGATTTGGATAAATTATCCGTGAAATGGTTTGGTGAGCCCTTACCGGAATTTCCGCAATTTTAGCTTATAACACGGATTGACAACAATCCTGGCCATTCACAGCCTTGGGTGTAAAGAGGCATTGGCTTCGATCAGTATGCTTAAGGAGTGGAGAGATAACCCATGGCATCTGACTCTGGAATTGGCGCAAATGTACCTCAATTGGGAGCTCACCCCAGAGGCGAGACCGCGGCTCCTTCTGCGAATTCCTTTCTGCATTTTGAAAAAAGTGAAATTGAACAAGCAATACCCAACCGTTTCGAACAGCAAGTCTGCCTCTTCCCGGACAAGGTTGCGGTAAGGACGGCAGACGAATCTTTGACGTATTCTGAGCTCAACCGCTTTGCGAATCAGATCGCCAGAGCGATCCTGTCTATCTGCCCTTCTGGTAACGAGCCAGTGGGTCTGTTTTTTGATCAGGGGGCGTCGCTCATTGCCGCAATATTGGGAACCTTAAAGGCGGGAAAGATCTACGTTCCATTGGGCCCTCTGCAACCCGAGACCCTGAACACAGAGGTCTTGCTGGACTCAATGGCCCGCCTTGTCCTGACCGATACCTTGCACGTCGCGCAGGCGTCCAAATTGGCAATGCAAGATATTTCCGTGATCAACATACGCGAGATGGACAGCAACATCTCGGCTGAGAATGTAGATCTCGCCATCGATCCAGACTTTCTGGCTTACATTTTTTACACTTCGGGGTCCACAGGTCGACCGAAGGGAGTGGCAGACTCGCACCGTAATGTGCTGCATAACATCATGCGTTATACCAACAGTCTCCGCATCTCTGCCAGTGACAGGCTGACACTGCTTCAACCCGGTCATTTCAGTGGCGCTGTTTCAAGTCTCTTTTGTGCACTTTTAAATGGCGCGACATCTTTTCCATTCAGCCTCCGGCTAGAAAGCTCCGGCCGGCTTGCATCCTGGGTGGATCGGGAGGGCATAACGATTTGGCATTCTGTTCCCTCGATTTTTCGCCTCATAGCGACCGGCCTATACAAGTACTCCGATCTAAGAATAATACGATTGGAGGGGGACAAGGCAACCCCCGGGGATTTGAGGCTATATCAGAAGTATTTCCCTGACACCTGCGTTCTGGTCAATGGACTGGGAGCAACCGAGTGTGGTCTTGTTCGACAGTATTTTGTGAATAAGAAAACTCCTCCGCCGGATGGTATCGTGCCGATCGGGCATGCGGTTGAGGACATGGAGGTCTTGATACTCAATGAGGCCAAAGATCGGGTGGCGATGAACGGCGTTGGAGAAATTGCCATCCGCAGCCGTTTTTTGGCTCCTGGCTATTGGCAAAGGCCCGAACTTACGGAAACCGCATTCTGGAACGACCCGGAAGATGGGGACAAACGGATTTATCGAACTGGAGATTTGGGGCGAATGCGGGATGACGGGTGCCTCGAATATTTGGGCCGTAAAGATTTTCAGCAAAAACTCAGAGGACGTTGGATTGATATTCCTAAAATTGAAAACGTTCTCCATGAAATGAGTGGCTTCAATGACGTCGTCGTGATGACACGCGATGACCCGGGTTTTGACACGAGGTTGGTCGCTTATTTATCTCCGTGCGAAAGTCCCACCCCCAAGATTGACCAGATACGGCAGCATCTGTCGCAGCACGTGCCTGAGCACATGATCCCTTCTGTCTTTGTTCCGATTCAATCCATCCCGTTGAACCCCTTTGGCAAAGTCGACCGCAATGCACTGCCAGCCCCCGACCAGAGGCGACCAGAAATATCTGAGCCATATGTCGCTCCACAGACTCCTTTGCAGAGTCGGCTCACCCAGCTCTGGGAGGAGCTCCTGAACGTTCGCCCTATCGGAATCCGGGACAACTTTTTTGACCTGGGTGGCGATTCGCTATCGGCGGCATGCCTTTTTGCACTGATTGAGAAACAAATTGTCGGGCAAAATCTGCCGATCGCAACGATTCTCCAGGCCCCAACCGTTGAGCAATTGGCTGAAATTGTCGGTAAGGGTAGTTGGGCAACGTCCGCAAAATCTTTGGTGCCGATTCAGCCTGCCGGTTTCGGTCCGCCCTTTTTTTGCGTACACGCCCATGGCGGTAGCGTGTTGGGCTATCGCGATCTGGCATATCGTCTGGGCCCCGATCTGCCCTTCTACGGGGTGCAGGCTCAAGGATTGAGCGGCGAAACCATCCGGGCTCGCTCTTTTGAGGAAATGGCCTCTCACTACATCAGTGAGATCCGCACAGTACAACCTCATGGCCCATATTTTTTAGGTGGATGGTGCCTGGGGGGGACAATAGCCATGGAGATGGCTCAACAGCTTCAGGCCCAAGGAGAAATCGTGGCGTTGTTGGTTATGATTGATGCGCCTCATCCACAATATCCGAAGTATTTGGCCCGCAGCACTCCATTCTTTCGTCAGATTTGTCGCGTATTCGACCGGGTGATGCTTGAGGCGGCGGATTTTTTTGAGGTCAAACCAAAGGCCAAACTGACGCACGTCATGAAAAGAGCACGACGAGTTCTGGAAATAGTACTGGCAGGCGCAGAAAAAATAATTAGACCGATGATGGCCAAAATGGGTCTGCGGACAGAACATTCCCTGAACTACACGCTTGAAGCGCTGGGTGAGGCCCATCGAGAAGCCTATAGCCATTACCAGCCCAAACCATACACGGGCAAGGTTCTTCTACTCGTGGCTGAAAGACAGCCTCTGGGCATTTACCCTGACGCTTCGTTGGGGTGGGGTGAGCTGATAGTCGGTAAATTGAAAATAGTAAAAGTCCCCGGGCACACCCGAAGTCTCATCACTGAGCCTCGGGTTCGGAGCATAGCGCAACAGATAAAGGAGTGCATGGAACAAGCCCGGCATGGTTTCCGCGAGACATCCCCATAGTGGCACGCCTTGCACAATGAAGCTCTGCCGACCCCATGACAGCAAAAGGCCTCCCCGTTAAGCGATGGGAGGCCTTTTGCTGTTGAAAAAACATCGGCGAATGCAAACCGGGGACGGGGGATGTGCAAGCCGTCACGAAGGTTTCGGTTCACTTATTGAGAACTGAATGCTCCAGAAAATCGACCACCTCGGTCGGGGTATTGAGGTCGAAAAGGGGGACATCGAGCTCGAAGCTCTGGTCGCTGACCACGGCGATCAGGGTGGGGTCGTGCTCTTCGCCGCGGCACATCAGGGTGGCGCTGCGTTCCTTTCGGTTGATCTCGACCTTCGGCAGCGGACCGCGTTTGAAGCCTTCGGTGATCACCAGGTCGACGTCACCGAAATAGGTGGCGATGACCTCCGGCAGGGAGGGCTCGGCCGAATGTTTTTTGATGATGGCGAGTTTTTCCGGCGAGGAGATCAGGGTGGTGTCGGCACCGGCGACGGCCAGGCGGTAGCTGTCCTTGCCGGGGTGGTCGATGTCGAAGCTGTGGGCGTCGTGCTTGATGACGCCGATGCGGTGGCCTCGGGTCTTGAGCTCGCTGATCACCTTCTCCAGCAGGGTGGTCTTGCCGGTGCCGGACTTGGAGACAAAGGATACGGCGGGGACGGTCATCTCGGTTCTCCTTGGAGCAGATGAAAAGGGGATGCTGTTTCAGACTTCGCGCAGGTTATATTTCTTGATCTTGCGATGCAACGTATTTCGACCGATGGCCAGTGCCTTGGCCGTTTCTGTGATATTCCAGCGGTGCTGTTCGAGGGCCCTGGCGATGGTTTCTTTCTCCGTGTCCTTCAACTCCCGGCTCGGTTCGGCGACCAGGCCCTTGCCGGCCATGACCGTGGTGAGACTCTTCTCGAGGCCGCGCAGCGAGTGGAGCATCTGCTGCAGCTGGCCGGGGTTCATCTGCTTGAGCACCTCTTCCTTGCCGTAGTGCTCCCAGAAGCTCTCCCCGGCCCCGGGGGAACTGCCGGGGGGGGGAGGTGGGGCGGCGCCTGCGAGGGGGGGCGGCGAGTCTGAGTGGCGTGCCCCTAAGGTGCCGCCGAGATGTTCGGGCAACAGGGTTCCTCCGCTGCACAAGACGGCCGCCCGCCGCATGGTGTTGGCCAGCTCGCGGATGTTCCCAGGCCAGTGATGATTTTTGAGCAGGCGCAGGGTGGCCGGGGGGATTTCGAGCCCGGGATGGAACTGGTTGGCGAAATACTCGGCCAGTTGGGGAACGTCCTCTTTACGCTCCTCGAGGGAGGGGATCTCCAGACGGACCACGTTGAGGCGGTAATAGAGGTCTTCGCGGAAGCAATTCTCCCGGATGGCCTTTTCCAGATCGACGTTGGTGGCGGCGATGACCCGTACGTCGGTGCGAATCGGCTTTTCACCGCCGACCCGCATGAATTCCCCGGTTTCCAGGGCCCGCAGCAGCTTGACCTGGATCAGCGGACTGGCGTCGCCGATTTCATCGAGAAAGAGGGTGCCGCGGTTGGCCAGTTCGAAAATCCCCTTGCGGGTCTGGTTCGCCCCGGTAAAGGCCCCTTTCTCATGGCCGAACAGCTCGCTTTCGAGGAGATTCTCGGGGAGGGCGCCGCAGTTGACCGGGATGAACGGCTGGCCGGAGCGGCCGGAGGCCGCGTGGATGAAGCGGGAGAGGACTTCCTTGCCGGTACCGGTTTTTCCCTGGATGAGTACGTTGATGTTCTTGTTGGCAATTTTGTAGGCCAGCGAGACCATGCGCCGCATGGCCGGCGACTGGCCGACCTGAAAACCGACCGCCCCGGCGACATCGGCCCATTCGTCCTCTCCGCCGGTTCCGTGGCTGAGACTGGTGCCATAACTGGCGGCCCTCTCGATTAATCTGCTGACTTCGTCGATGTCCTCGAACGGTTTTTCCATGTATTCGTAGGCGCCGAACTGGATGGCGCTGACCGCCGTTTTGATAGTGCTGTAGCCGGTCATAATGACGACCTCACAGGCCGGCTGGCGGGTTTTGATCTGGCGCAGCAGCGTGAGCCCGTCGGTGTCGGGCAGTTTCAGATCGACCATGGCCACGCTGAAGGAGTGCGCGGCCAAGGCCTGCATGGCCTGGGTTTCGTTTACCGCCGTGACCACGGCATACCCCTTGCGGGTCAGCAGTCTGCGGAAGAATGTGCAGACATCCGCCTCGTCATCAATGATCAATACCTTTATCTCAGACAACCTGTCACCGCCTTTATTGCTTGAAATTCCTTATGACTCAATGTGCTTCCACCGGCAGGTACAGGGAGAAGGTGCTCCCTTGCCCCGGGGTGCTTTCCACCTCGATAGTGCCGTTGTGCGACTCGGCAATCCCCAGGCTGACCGACAGGCCCAGACCGGTCCCCTTGCTCGCCTCTTTGCTGGTGAAGAAGGGGGTGAAGATCTTCGGCAGGTTTTCAGCCGGTATGCCGGTGCCGTTGTCGTGGACACTGATGACGACCCAGGTCCGATCACTTTTGCGGCGGGTGCAGGTGGTCACCTCAATGTGTTTTTGGCCTGAAGGCTCTGTCAGGGCGTCCCGGGCGTTGACCAGAAAGTTGGTCAGCACCTGCTGGATCTGCGGGCCGTTGACCACCAACCTGGGAAGGTCGGGATCGAGCCTTTCGATGATATTAATCTTGTTGCGGTTGATCTGGTAGCGGATCAGGCTCAGCACCTTTTTTACTTCAGCATTCAGATCGGTTTCGGCTACCGGTGCCTGGTCCTGGCGGGAGAAGGTCAGCAGGTTCTGGATGATGCGTTTGCAGCGCAGACCGCTGTTAACAACATCCTCCAGCAGTTCGGTGTCCTCGCTCTCTTCAGGCTGGGTCTTGAGCAGCATCTGGGCGGTGCCGATGACTACAGTCATGGGGCTGTTGAGCTCGTGGGCCACTCCGGCAGCCATTTCGCCGATGGCGGCCAGCTTGGCCGAATGGACCAGTTGGGCCTCCATCTTGGTTTTCTGGGTGACATCCTTCATGAAGACGGTGATGGCGACGACCTTGTTGTCGTCGTTGAACACCGGATAGTACGATTGGTCAAGCAGGATGCCGGAACGGGCCTGGATGCGGTGAAATGCCGGCTTAAGGGTGCGCTTGACCTCCTCGACGGGGCATTCCCTGCATGGTGTCTGCTGTCCGTACAGCCGGGCGAAACACTTGGTTTCGGACGGGTTCCAGTTGCTTTTCAGTTCGGGGGGGAAGCGGTCGTTGGTCAGCAGCACGTTGTAGTCCGTGTCGATGAGCAGGATCGGGTCGGTGACCGCCTTGAAGGTCTCTTCCCATTCCTTTTTTGCACGCGAAACCTGTTTGTAAAGCCGGGAGTTCTGAATGCTGATCGACAGCTGGTCGGCCAGGTGCTGGACGAAGCCGACATCGGCCTCGCTGTAGACTCCCTCCTTGACGCTGGCGACGATCAGTGCGCCGATCACCTCGTCCCGTTTGAACATCGGCGCGATCACCTGGGTTTTGAGGGGACCGGGATGAACCGGGTTGTGCAGGACGTGGCTTATTTCTTCGGGGCTGAGGTTGAATATGGCCGCCCGTTTTGCCCGGATGACCTTCAGCGACGGGGAGTGAACGGGGAAGGAGTCGACCCGGCAGAAGTTCCTCGGCATCATGGTTTTGAGGGCCAGTTCCCCCTCTTTGAGGGTCACCAGGCCGAGAAAGTCGCAGGGGAGGGTCTGCGGCAGCTTGGCGAAGGCCCGTTCGATGATGTCGGGGATCGACATGTCGATGTTGATGTCGCGGGCCAGCTGGTGGAGGAGTTCCAGGCGGCTGTTCTGCTGGAGGATCTCCTCGTTGCGTTTCTTGAGCTCGACGTAGTAGTTGAGCTTGGAGGAGTTGACCCCGGTTAGCTGCTCGAGGAGTTGTTCCTTGGCATCGGTCATCGCTCTTCCTCTCTAAAGAGCATTGCGGAAAATATGCTCGATGTCTTCGACCGTGGCCTGGCGCGGGTTGGTCACCAGGCAGGCGTCGTTGAGGGCGTTGCGGCTGAGCAGGGGGATGTCCTGCTCCTTCAGGCCCATGTCGCCGAGACCCTTGGCGAGACCGATGTCGGCGATCAGCTCGCGGATCCCCTCGATTGCCAGGGGGGCCGCATCCTCGGGGCTGAGGTCACGCACCTTCTTGCCCAGGGCCCAGGCAATATGCTTGAAGCGCTCGGGGCAGGCCGGCAGGTTGAATTCCATGACGTGGGGCAGGATCGCGGCGTTGGCCTCTCCGTGATGCTCGTCGAGCAGGCCGTCTACCTGGTGGGTCATGGCGTGGGTGGCGCCGAGAATAGCGTTGGAGAAGGCGATGCCGGCGGTCAGGCTGGCCATGGCCATGTTGGTATTGGCCTCCATATCCCCACGGTTGGCCACTGCCCTGCGCAGGTTCTCGGCGATCAGCTGAATCGCCTTGCAGGCGTGGATGTCGGTCATCGGCGTGGCGGCCAGCGAGACGTACGACTCGATGCCGTGGGTCAGGGCGTCCATGCCGGTGGCGGCGGCCAGCTTGCTGTCCTTGGTGCGCAGCAGGTCCGGGTCGACGATGGCGATGTCGGGCACCAGCGACTTGGAAATGATCGACATCTTGAGCTTGCGTTCGGTATCGACGATGATGGCGAACTGGCTGACCTCCGATCCGGCGCCGGCGGTGCTCGGGGCGATCAGCATCGGCGGCAGGGGGTGGCTGATCTTGTTGATCCCCTCGTAGTCCCGAAGACTTCCGCCGTTGGTGGCGAGAATGGCGATCGCCTTGGCCACGTCGGTGGGGCTGCCGCCGCCGACGGCCGCGATGGCGTCGCACCCCGATTTCAGGTAGCGCTCGGTCCCCTCGATCACCTCGAAGTCTTTGGGGTTGGTGGTGAGGGACGAGTAGACCTCGGCTTTCAGGCCGACGCTGCCGAGGTGGTGCAGGGCCTTCTCGACCCAGCCGGCCTCCATAACGTCGGCATCGCTGACGATAAAGACCTTGGAGGCTCCGAGGCGCAGGGCGCTTTCGCCAATCTGGCTCAGGGAGCCGAGGCCGAAGATGATTTCCGGAGTGACAAATTTGCTGATGTTCACGGGTGTTTTTCTCCAACAGAGTTCAAAGGGGAAACGCGGCATTCTAACATGTTCGTTTACGCTCGGGCCATCTCTTTACGATTTGCTTACGGTAAAGAGGGGCGGTTGCGGCGCCCAAGATAACCGAAGTTACGCGGCTGCTCCAGCAGCCTGTGGCGGCAGCGGCAGCGGCAGCGGCACGGCAATGCCAGGGCCTATGGGACTCTGCTCTGCCAGTCGCCCGTTTATCAGGTGAATGATTTCGCTGCCGAGCCGCTCGGGCTGGTTCGGGTCGTGGGTGGAGAGGACGATGGTGGTCCCTCCTGCGCGCAGGGACTCGATCAGCTTTTCGAGAGCCGGGACCGCATCGGGGTGGAGATAGGCGGTCGGTTCGTCGAGGAGCAGGACTTTCGGTTTCAGGGCCAGGGCGCGGGCCATGGCGACCTTGTGGGCTTCTCCGCCGGAGAGTTGCCTGGCCGGCCGCTGCTGAAAGCCCGAGAGGCCAAGGGCATCGAGTGCCTGGTCAATGCGGCGGTGCTGCTCCGCGCCGTGGATGCCCCGCAGGCTCAGGCCGAAGGCGAGGTTCTGGTAGACGCTGCGATCGAAGAGGTAGGGGCTCTGGTGAACCAGGGTGATCTGGCTGCGGTGCCTTTTGAGGTGACCGGATCTCCAGCGGACCCGCTCCCCGGCAAAGTCGATGCTTCCCCGGCAGGGCGGGGCGAGCAGAGCCAGGATGTTCAGCAGGGTGCTCTTGCCGGCCCCGTTGGGGCCGACCAGCGAGTAGATCCGCCCCCGATAGAGCTCGATACGCTCGAGGTGCAGCGCGGTCTGGGATCCGTAATGTTTTTCGATACTCTGTAGCGAATAGACGGGAAGCATGCTTTGCCTCTGCTGCAGGTCGTTGAGAAACAGGTCGGGCGGTATGTGTTATACCCTCCCGCCTTTTTCATTTTTAGTCTGTTCAACGGAAACGGGGGAGTTCCAAGATGGAAAGGTCTCCCCCGATAAACTATGGTCACCGACGGCCAAAGAATCCCTTTTTTCAGAGGGGAGGCTCAGCCGCTGCCGGACGGCAACTCAGGTAGACAGTGCAAATCCCATGCAATCGTATTGCTCTGCTCTTTTTTCAACAGGCTCTTTATTGGCCTCAACCGTTTGCCGAGGCTCTTTCTGTTTACGCTATCCGGGCTATTAAGGGTGTTTTTTCCAATCCATGTAAAAATCGAAAAAGTGTTTTTTTAATCCATGTTCTCCGATGCGGAAGGTTTCGGCGTGTTCCGTTATGGCGCGGCGCCCCGTTCCATTGTGGACCGATGTGTGTCATTTCGGGCGTGGTGGTTGGTTGTTTCCTGATGGGGCGGCGGGTTCGGGTGCGGGGGTGTCCGGGTTGGTTCGGAGAGTCGCATGTGTGCCGATGGTGGTGCACAGTGGAGCGTTGCGGGGCAGAGTGTGCCAGATTGGTGCTACAGCTGAAGGGGCTGGGGTTGCGGTGGATGCTCAAGAAAGGATTGTGTTTACGGCATGTTGTGGGTTTTTTGTCAGGATGGCACCGTTGTTGCTCAATAGGCAACCGTCGTTTGATTTGAAGCGATGCGAATCAGACAGCAAAGTGCAGGGGCAGGTTCTTCCGGCAATAAACAGTTTTCATGACTTCGAGCTTTGAAGACTGCGGGGCGGTTTCACTGCATGGCTTGTCTGTTCTTTCAGGTGATATTCACCCAACAACCAGTCAACAGGAGAGAAAAAAATGGCACTAGCAGATCAGACTTTTGGATTCTTCATCCCTACCGTTTCCCTCATGGGCGTTGGCTGCTCCAAGGAGACCGGCGACCAGGTTAAAGCTCTCGGCGGCACCAAGGCGCTGCTGGTCACCGACAAAGGGATCTCCGCGATGGGGATGGCCGATACCATCAAGGAGCAGGTTGAAGCTGCCGGGGTGGCTTGCGTTATTTTCGACGGTGCCGAGCCGAACCCCACCGATACCAACGTTCACGACGGCCTGAAGATCTACCAGGACGAGAAGTGCGACACCGTCATCTCTCTCGGCGGCGGCAGCTCCCACGACTGCGCCAAGGGCATCGCCATGGTCGCTACCAACGGCGGCCACGTCCGCGATCTCGAAGGGGTCAACAAGACCACCAAGGCGATGCCTCCCTTCGTCGCCATCAACACCACCGCCGGTACCGCTTCGGAGATGACCCGCTTCTGCATCATCACCAACACCGATACCCACGTCAAGATGGCCATCGTCGACTGGCGCTGCACCCCCAACGTGGCCATCAACGATCCGGTGCTGATGGTCGGCAAGCCGGCCCCCCTGACCGCCGCTACCGGCATGGACGCCCTGACCCATGCTGTTGAGGCGTATGTTTCGACCATTGCCACCCCGATCACCGATGCCTGCGCCATCAAAGCCATCGAGCTGGTCGCTCAGTACCTGCGCCCCGCCGTGGCCAACGGTCAGAACCTCGAAGCCCGCGACAAGATGGCTTACGCCGAGTACCTGGCCGGCATGGCCTTCAACAACGCCAGCCTCGGCTACGTTCATGCCATGGCTCATCAGCTCGGCGGTTTCTACAACCTGCCTCACGGCGTCTGCAACGCGATCCTGCTCCCCTCGGTCTGTGAGTTCAACATGATCTCCAACCCCAAGCGCTTCGCCGAAATCGCCGTGGCCATGGGTGAAAACATCGACGGCCTCTCCGATGTCGAAGCGGCCGCCAAGGGTATCGCTGCCATCCGCAAACTCTCCTCCGACATCGGCATCCCCGCCGGGCTCACCGAGCTCAACGTCAAGGAAGAGGACCTCAAGGTCATGGGCGAAAACGCTCAGAAGGACGCCTGCATGCTGACCAATCCCCGCCTGGCCAACCTCGAGCAGGTTGTCGGCATCTACAAGGCCGCCATGTAAGCGATCTTTTTTCCGAAAAAGATCGACGCATAACAACGATGGGAGGGGCACGCCCCTCCCATCGTCATGCTTGCAGGCAGACCGTCAGCCGCCTGAGCGTCGCGAAGGTGGCTGCTGAGATTTGTACATTGTGATATCTCCGAGCCTTTGCACCTAACGGATTTTTCCCAGGGTGAAAGGCCAACGGGTTTCGCTGGAAACGGCGGAGCCTCCCTTTCGGAAAGGAGATTTCTCTGTCCAAGGAATCAAATAGGAAAGGGAGTATCGAAGAATGGATAAGATTTTCCGCGTCAATATGACCGACCTCACCACCCGCGTCGAGGAAGTCCCCCAGAATTGGGCCGGCCTCGGCGGCCGCGCCCTCACCTCGACCATCGTCTCCGAAGAGGTCGATCCGGCCTGCCACCCCTTGGGGGAAAACAACAAGCTGGTTTTCGCCCCCGGTCTTCTCTCCGGCACCGCCGCCGCCAACAGCGGCCGTATGTCCTGCGGCGCCAAGAGCCCGTTGACCGGCACCATCAAGGAGAGCAACGCCGGCGGAACCACCGCCCAGCAGTTCGCCAAGATGGGCATCAAGGCCCTGATCATCGAAGGCCTCCCGAAAGAAGACAGATTCTACAGCCTCAACGTTACCGTTGACGGCGTGACCATCGCCGAAGAGAGCGAGCTGGTCGGCAAAGGGAACTTCGCTGTCATCGAAGCCCTCGAGGCCAAGTTCGACAAGAAGGTCGGCGTCATGACCATCGGCCAGGCCGGCGAAGCGAAGATGACCGCCGCCAACATCTCGGTCAAGGATCCTGACAGCAAGATCCGCAGCCACGGCCGCGGCGGCATGGGCGCGGTCATGGGTTCGAAGAAGATCAAGTACATCACCGTTGATGCGGCAGGCGCTCCCGGCGTCAAGGTCGCCGATCCCGAGAAGTTCAAGGCCGCGGCCCGCGTCTTCGCCAAGGCCCTGCTTGACCACCCCGTCGCCGGCGAAGGCCTGCCGACCTACGGCACCAACGTCCTGGTCAACATCCTCCACGAGGCCGGCGGCCTGCCGACCCGCAACTTCACCTACGGCCAGTACGACGCCCATGACAACATCAGCGGCGAG
>CALZIC010000016.1 GCA_945787285.1 uncultured Desulfuromonadales bacterium | reverse complement strand
CGGCGAGCCCCTCAATACCCTGGTCGTCTTCTCCGCTCCCCTGGGCAAGGAGGAGTACCGCTTTCTTATCGCCATCGACCCGGCCGCCCGGCAGACCCTCGCCTCCCTTTCTACCGGAGCGCCGATGCAGCTGAGTCGCGAAGAGAACGTCATTTCGGTCAACGAAGTGCCGATCCGCCGGTTTTACCGCAAGACCTGGGAGGGCATTCTGGAGATGGCCGATACCGCCAGGAGACGCCTGCGGCGCTCGGACCAGGAGCCATGAGGTCGGTATTTTTCCCCCATCTCGTCAACGGTCCATTCGGCGACCCGGCTTTGTACGTGCGTCTCGCTCACCGCGGCGAGGCGCTGCTCTTCGACTGCGGCGACCTTCATCCCCTTTCGATGCGCGAATTACTCAAGGTCAGCGCGGTCTTCGTCTCCCATGCCCACATCGATCACATGGTCGGCTTCGACGCTCTGCTCAGGGCCTTTCTCTGCCAAAACGCCCGGCTGATGGTCTGCGGTCCCCCCGGCATCATCGGCCAGATCGAAGGACGTCTCCGCGGGTATACCTGGAACCTGGTTGCCGGCTATACCTTTACCCTGACGGTCAGGGAGTGGGGAGAGGATAAGATGCGCCAGGTGAACTTCCGCGCCGCCAATGCTTTTTGTCCCGAAGGGGAGAAGACGCTCAAAAGGGGGGAGGGTGTACTCTTTGAAACGCTCGCCTGCCGGGTGCGGGGAGTCCCCCTCGACCATGGCGACATTGTCTCGATGGCTTACGTGCTGGAGGAACCACTGCATGTGGCTATTCACAAGGATGCCCTGGAGCGGTACGGTTTTCGGCCGGGGCCCTGGCTGACGGGGTTCAAGGACCGGGTGCGCCGCGGCGACCTGCAGGGGACGGTCGAAGTTCCTCTGGAGGCAGGTGGGACGGTGACAATGCCCCTGGATGAGCTGGTCGGCAAGATCGCCCACTGTGAGCGGGGCATGAAAATCGGCTACGTCACCGATGCCTCCCCGACCGGGACAAACAGGGAGCGCATCGTCGCGCTGGCCGCCGATGCCCACCTGCTGGCCATCGAAGCGGCCTTCAGCCACCGCGAACTGGCGCGCGCCCGCGAGCGAGGGCATCTCACCGCCCAAATGGCAGGAGAACTCGCCCTGAGGGCGCGGGCGGCCAAGCTGCTGGTCTTTCATCACTCCCCGCGCTACCGGGAATGGCCCGAACTCCTTTTCGAAGAGGCGCACCGGGCCTTTGCGGGGGAGAAAAAGGATTGATATTCAGAGCAGGTGATGAGTCACCGTGGAGATGACCGCACCGCAGAAACCGGTGAGCAGTGCCCACAAGCCGTTGGCGATCAGCCGGTACTTGCGTCGTAGTCGGTGTTCGCCGAGGTAGTAGATTTCGTGCAGATAGGCGTCGTAGAGTTTGTCCTTGTCGGCAATGCACTCCTTGAACTGGCGGACGAACTCTTCTTCGGAAAGTTGGGAGAAAGAGCGGAAGTAGAAGAGGTTGACCTGATCCCGCACGTGCAGCGGGGGGATGATGGCAAAGATCGAACAAAGAATCGCCAGCACCCCGGCTGCAAGCAGCATGCAGAAGGTCACAGGATCGAGCTGATGGTACTGGGTCAGGGTGATGGTGATGATCAGCGACGAGGCGGTTAAAATCATCGAGGCCTTGGAGTCGGCCATCTGGTTGAGCTGCATGTGCTTGGTCAGGTTGGCCCGCAAGGCGTTGCTGGCCAGCAGGCGGGGGAGGATCGGTTCGTCGGTCGGGGTGGGGGTGGACATGGCAGCCTCCTGGGGGATGTCTGGATTTGGCCAAGTATAGCGCGATGCAAGCCCGATGAAAAGTGCCCAGTTCCGGCTAACTGTGGTAAAGCACAGTGCCTTTCGCCGGTACCTGTGATATTTTCAGTTTTATGCGACTGACTCTTAAGCACCAGGTGATTCTCGCCCCGACCGTTGTTCTTCTGCTGATGGGGGGCTTGCTCGGCTTTCTCCAGTACAACTACTGGGATCTTTCTCTGAAGCGGCAGGAATCCAAGAATCTCGGCACCGTCTTTATCTCCCTGGCCGAAGCCGAACTGACCATTCAGCGGATGCACTCGCTGGTGATGCGCCTGCGCGGCGACCACCTGGCCGACACCCGGTGCCTGGCCGAGATGGACGGGCTGATCTATCGCCTTGAAGGCGCCACCGGCAGGATTGTCGAACTGCTGCCGCTTCCGGATCGTTCCCGCGCCCTGATCCGACAGTCGGTTTCCGACCTCGACCCGGAGTACGGTTTCGATGTCGAGCGGATCAACGGGGCCATCGCCATGCTGCGTCCCGAACTCAGCACTCTCTCGTCCATCGTTCAGGCCAAGCGTGAAAAGTTGCGCAACGTCCACCGGCAGGATATCGACGAACTGGTGGAGCATACCGCCTTCGTCTCCATCGTTGTGCTCGGCACCGCCATCGGCTTCGGCCTTCTGCTCTCCCTCTCGCTGGGGCGCAGCCTTCTGGGGCGCATCAAAAAACTTTCTGACAGCGCAGGGAGGATCGCCGGCGGGGATCTCACCCCTCCGAAGGCTCCTGCGCATGTGCGGGACGAACTTGATGAGCTGGCCCTTTCGATCAACAGCATGACCGACCGGCTGATCCGGGTGGTGGGGACCGAGAAGTTGCTCGAGGGGGCGGAGGATGAACGCCGGCGCATTGCCATGGATATTCACGACCAGACCCTCTCAGACCTGGCCTCGGTGCTGCGCGACGTGCAGGCTCTTAAAGGGGAAGAGAGTGTTCAGCCCAAGGTTCACCAGCTCGAAGACGATCTGCAGCGGGCCATCGCCAACCTGCGCGAGGTGATGGATAACCTGCACCCGCAGACGCTCGACATCCTCGGCCTCGGCCCGGCTCTTGAGTCGCACCTCGAGGGGCACCTGGCCAAGGATGAGTTGCCCGAGTATCATCTGTACATTTCGCCCAAAATCGAGACGGCCGGGTTGTCGAAAAGCGTACAGCTTGCCCTGTACCGGATCGCCGTCGAAGCGATCCACAACGTGATTCGTCATGCCAAGGCGTCGCGATACGAGATCAATCTCGACCGCCGTGAAGACTGCCTGCTGCTGTCGGTGGAGGACAACGGAACCGGCTTCGACACCGAAACGGTGGCGATTTCGGGGCACCGCGGGCTCTACAACATCCGCGAGCGCGCCACGGCGATCGGGGCGACGGTTCAGTGGGGGAGTTCGCGCTTTACCACCGGAACCCGTTTCGAGCTGATACTGCCCCTCCCAAGTAAGGAGACCGCCTAGCATGGAGCCCCTGGAAATTCTGATTGCCGAAGACAACCCGAAAGATTTCGAATTTCTCAAACAGCTGCTCGAAAGCCTCGAGGTTCCCTGCCGCACCGAGCGGGCGCACAACGGCCAGGTGGCTCTCGAGATGGCCAGCCGCCGCGAAGCCCCCTTGGTGGTCAGCGATATCCAGATGCCTGAACTCAACGGCATCGAATTCGCCCGGGCCCTGTGGGAGCAGCAGCCGACCGCCCGAATCGTTTTCTGGAGCCAGTACAAGGACGAGATGTACGTACGGGCCCTGTCGAAAATCGTTCCCCCCGAAACGGTGTATGGCTATATCCTCAAATCGAACACCAAGGACCGCATCGCCTCGGCGATTCAGACCGTGCTGATCGACGAGCAGTGCTGGATCGATCCTGAGGTGCGCAAGGTTCAGGGGCGGACCGGGCACAGCCAGACCGCCCTCTCCGACATCGAGTTCGAGGCCCTGCTCGACATCGCCCTGGGCCTCACCGACAACCTCATCGCCCAACGTCGCTACCTTTCAAGGCGCGGCGTGCAGAGCCGTCTTAATTCCCTCTACAGCAAGCTTGGCCTAGACCAGGAGCAGTTTCACACCGACAAGATCGGCGACGCCTTCAACCTGCGTAACCGGGCGGTATCGGTGGCCCTGCGCCGCGGCCTGCTCAACGCCTTCGAACTCGAGCACGAGGAGGAGGAGTTTCAGAAGTGGTTGAAAAAATTCAAAAGTGGACGGCGCTGACAGCAATTGGCGCGAAACAACACAGGCCGCTTCTTTGGGAGGCGGCCTTTTTTTCATTTGGTGATAGGGAGGCGCTTGGCGATCCGTGCCCTTTCAGGTAAGGTTATGGCAATCGCGGAAGGCCCATACCACAGGAGACCACCATGGAACTATACCTGATGCAGCATGGAGCTGCGCTGAGCGAGGACGAGGATCCCCTCCGCCCCTTAAGTGCTGAAGGGATCGTTCAGATCAAGGCTTCGGCGGCAGCGATGAAAAAAATGGGGATTGCCCCGGAGCTGATCGTCTGCAGTCCCAAAAAGCGCTCCAAGCAGACCGCGGCGCTCCTTTCGGAAATTCTCAATTATCCCTACAGCGATATCGTCGAGAGCGAAGTGCTCCTTCCCAAATCTGAGCCGCAGCAGGTCCTCGAGCTTCTTGAAGGGTACCGGGCCCGCAGGTCGGTGCTGCTGGTCGGTCATCTCCCTTCGCTTGGACGGATCGCCTCGGCCCTGCTGGGGGATGGCTCGATGATCCCGGTTCGCTTCGAAAACGGCGGCATCTGCCGTCTCGATCTGGCAACCGTCGCTCCCGGCAAGGGCGAGCTGCATTGCTGCATCACCGCCGGGCAGATGCGCTTGATTGCGTAACGACGATGAGCCGATCCTGCCATATCGCACCGTTTGCAGGATATGCCGAATCGCTCCCCCGCGCCCTGGAGGCGATCGGTGCCGCGGAGGTGCTGGCCGGCCAGAAACGCATCCTGATCAAGCCGAACCTGGTCAATGCCTCGCCGCCGCCGATCACCTTTGCGGTGGAGGCGGCCCGAGTTCTGGTCAAGGCGATTCGTGCCTGCAGCGACGCACCGATCGTCATCGCCGAAGGGGCCGGCGACCACCAGCTCGAAACCGATGCCATCTTCGGGCTGCTCGGCTATGCCGAGCTGGCGGCCGAGCTCGATGTCGAGCTGATCGATCTCAACCACGCCCCCCTGGTCAAGCTGGAGAACCCCGAGTGCCGGGTCTTTCCCTCCTTCATGATGCCCGAGGTGATGCTCGAGAGTTTTGTCATCTCGGCCTCGGTGCTCAAGGCCCACTCCCTCGCCGAAGTCACCCTGAGCATGAAGAACATGCTCGGCTGCGCCCCGCCGAAGTACTATCAGCAGGGGGGACACTGGAAAAAGTCGGCCTTCCACGCGCGCATGCACGAGGCCATTTTCGATCTCAACCGCTACCGCAAGCCCGACCTGGCCCTGGTCGATGCCAGCATCGGCATGGCCGAATACCATCTCGGCGGGCCGACCTGCGATCCGCCGGTGAATAAAATCATCGCCGGATTCGACCCGGTGGCGGTCGATGCCGCCGGCGCCGGCCTGCTCGGCTTTGACTGGCGCACCATCGACCATATCCGGCTCGCTGACGGGGTGCTCGGCACCGCACGGTAGAACTCCCGGCGGCGCGACCCGGCCCGATGCCCCTTAACGGACAAGACAACAAAAGCCGTTGCCGAACGATTCCGGCAACGGCTTTCTCTGTTTTTGAAGGCAGGGGGCTGCGGCCGGTTAATCGACCGTCCAGCTGCCGTCGGCCTGTTCGATGTACCACCCCTTGGCCGCCTGGTCCCTCCATGAATTGGCAAAGATTTCCTGAACTTCGCCGGCCTTGTCGGGAAAACCGTTGGCCCGGGCGATCTCACTGTAGAGTCGCAGGCGGTCGCTGTTTTCCGCCTTGATCAGCCTGTTGACTTCCCCGCGGCTGCGCAGGTCGAGACCTGCTCCGCTGCGGAGCTTGAGCAGGGCGTCGAAGCCGACCCCGACATGGCCAGAGTCGAGGTAGGAGAAGAGCTGTGCGGCGCGCTCCTTCATCGCCTGCCGGATGGCGCGGATCTCCGGGGTGCTGACATCGATGGCCTGTTCGGCGTAGGCGGTTTTGGGGCCGAAATCAATACGCAGGGAACTTCCGGGCTGATCTTTGATTTCCGGCGCGGTTTCTTCGGACTGTTCGGCCCGCTCGCCCCAGACTTCGTTGACGATCTTATCCGCTGCGCCGCGCACCTCTTCTGCGGGGAAGTAGATGTTGATGGTGACACACGAAATAACCACGGCTGTGGTCAGTATGGAAAAGGCGCTCAGCAGGCTTTTCATAACGTCCTCCGAAAAAACCTTGTTGGTTTTCAGCTTTGCCGGTCCATTATAGCACGAAAGTCAGTGCCCCGCGCGGTCGAGGCGGCTGAGCCGCTTGAGCATCTCCTTGAACGAGATGTCCCGGCCGGGGGCGATGATGTTGATCTTCGGCGGCAGCAGGCCGCCGTAGACCAGGTAGCTGTTGTCGCCTGGCCGGGCGGTCCCTTCAAGGCGGAAAACGTCGTGCTTGAGGGTGCAGCGAATACCGAGTTTCTGGTAGCGGTAAAAGTCGATAAAACGGTAAATGCCCCGCGACAGGGCGGCTGAAAGGCCCCCCTGGCTGATCACGGTCAGGTTGTTGAGGGCCTTGACGCTGATGTTGCGCTTGCCCTGCCCGAGGGTGGCGAATTCGGCATCGAAGCGCGAGGGGGTGGTCCCGAGCAGGCGCAGGTTATGGATGTAGCCGTCGATGATGCCGTTCATTTCGCCGAATTCGAAAGTGCGGGTCAGCTGGGAGAGGTCGACCTTGTTGAAATCGACATCGCCGTGCAGGATCGGGTAGGGGGAAAAGGGCGCCCGCAGGCGGATGTTCGAGATGGTGGCGGTTCCCCCGAAGGCCTGTATGTTGGCCTGGCCGGCCGAGCTGAAGGTGTCCTCAGAGTAGCCGATCTCGCCAAGATCGGCGCTCAGCCTTCCGCGCATCGGTACCAACCCGAAATCCCGCGTCAGGGCCTCAAGGTCGATACCTTCCAGGCGAAGCCGGGTGGTCAGCTCAGGCGTGCCGGAGCGAATAGAGGCTGCCAGGCCGGTCACATCGACGTGTCCGCCGGCCAGGTTCCAGTGCGGAAAGCGGGGGATTTCAATCCGGTTGGTGGCGATGTTGAAGCGGATGGGTTCGCTGGCAAGCCGGGCAGGCCCGACTTGTAGATCGGAGAAGGTGAGGATCCCCGGCTGGCGGATCTGACGATCCGCGTTCTGCACCGGCGGGCCGGTTTCAAGGTCAAAGGGGATGAAACCGTTGCCGCCGCTAGCCTCGATTCTCCCCTTGGCCCATTTGAGGCCCAATGCGCCAGGGGTTATTCCGCCCCGGACGCGCCATTGGTGGCGGGTGTGCAGCACGGTGAAATGACCGGAGAGGATTCCGGAGAGCTTCAGGTCCTTCATGGCCGGCAGCCCCGCCTCGAGCCCCCCGTGGATGTAGCGGGACAGGGGGCCTTCGAGCTGCGCCGTTTTGAAAGAGCCCGAAAGGCTCAGGTTTTCGGGTGCGAAGGTTCCGTTGAGCGACAGGGTGCCGATGTCCGGGGCTTGAAAACGAAATGTTCGGGTTCTGAACACGCGGCTGGCAAAATCCAGGTCCCCGTCAACATTCAAGGTCGCTGCAACGGGTGAGAAATCGGCGTAAAAGGGGCCGCGCAAAGCTTCGCCCGCGCCGAAGGTGGCCGTCAGCGCCGTGGTCAGGACAGAGCTTTCCAAGTGCCCGGAAACAGAACCTTCTGCCCTGAATCGACCCGCTGAGAGGCCGCTGAGCCCGTCGCCTGACAGGTATTCCAACCCCGTCGCCTGCAGCGGATGGAATGCAAGGTGAAAAGACTTTCCCTCCAGGCTCCCCGAGGCCGTCAGTGACAGGGCGCCGCTGGCGAGTTCGGCCCCTTCGAGTTGCCCTGTCAGGGTCGTCTCTTCAATTTCCAGGCGTGGGCCATCGCCTCTGAGGCGAGCGGATGTTGTGAGATTGTTGATCGAAACCTCTGTCCCCTCGACCGACTGTGCACGCGCCCTGACCGTCCCATTCCATTTTCCCGCTGAAGACAGCTGAATCCGTGCCGCAGCGGTCAATCCCTGAATCCCCTTGATTCCCTCGGGCAGGTAGGCGGGGTCGGTAATCGTTCGCAGGTCGTTTAGGGTGACAGGGTTCAGCTCGAGCTCGATTGCGGCGGGGGAACCCGAAACCGTGGCGATTTGGCGCCCCGAGAGAAAAATACCGGTTTCCGCCGTGACTTTGCCATGCTCCAGAGCGGCGGTCAGTCGGGCCTGGAGGGGGATCAGATTTAACAGAAAGGGCCCCCTGACCTTGGAGTGCTTCCCGTCGAGCCGGCCCTGCAGTTCGAATTGGTCCGGACGGACGCGGAAGGTCCCCTGGAGGGTTGCTCCCCCGGCCGTGTCGAAACTTTGACCCGTCAACTTTCGCTGGAAGGTTCGAACGTCGGGAATATCGATTTTCCAGGGCCCTGAGGCGGTTTTGTTGCCATACTCAAAATTGATTTCTGCGCTGGCCTGGTGAACCCGGAAGAGTCCCTTTCCCCGCCAGGTCCCCTCTTGTTGTAACGCGTGGAACTTGATCTCTTCGGCAGGGACCCTGAGGTCCGGACCGGTGATGGTGATCTGGGGCGCTTCTAGAGAAATATCGAGTCCCTGGGGCGAAAACTTAAGGCTGACTTGGGGGGATGCGGTGTCAAAATCCCATTCCACCGGTATTGGATTTTCGATGCCGGCAACCGCAGCGACCCGTTCCAGGTCGCTGCGGCGCAATCGCTCAAGTCGCATCTGCCCCGATACCTCGGCTCCCTCCCCGGCGAGGACGATGTGCAGAGGCTCAGACAGCAGGGGCTGGTTGTCCCAGTTCATGTGTTCCAGAACAACGCTAAAGGGGGTGCCCCAGGTACTTTCGCCCTTGAAAGAGACGGGAATGCCCCCATTTTCTCCGAGGAAGGCGGCCACCTCAAAACGTGAACGGGCCGTGCCGGCCACTCGGGCCTGTATAGCATCGAACTGCAGGGGGTGATCGCCCACCGGGACGACGATACGCCCGTTTCTGATTTCAAGCCGGGCTACTTCCAGAGGTGGTTTGGGTGGCAGGGCGGAGGAGGGGGAGGAAGGCCGATCGACCGGCGCAAGGATTGTGATCTGCGGGGCGTTAATGCGGATCTCGTCGATCTGCTTCTTAAACAGCCTGCCGAAGGAAAAGCGGATGTCCATGGTCCCGATTTCTGCGCGAAAGCGGGAGGGGGCATCGAGTTTGAGGTTTGTAAGCAGAAGCCTGGACGGGGAGAGGGTGATTTTTCCGAGGCGGACTTCGGCGCCCAGGGGTTCACCGATTTTTTGTTCGAACTGCGGGCGAAGGTAGGCGTTGAGCAGAACATTTCGGTACGTCCAAAGGACGGCGACCGCAACGACAAGGGCCAGGAGCAGGGTCAGTACAGCATATCGGAGTCGCATCTTCGCCATGGCAAGCCTCGGGGACACCAGGATCCAAGTTTAATTATTGACTCCTTTTTGCGGCTTGGCCAGCAGGAAAAAACGGAAGAAAAAAAACGCCGGGGCGGCAGGCCCCGGCGTCAGCTGTGCATGTGTGGGAAATTCAGTTCGGACTACAAGTCCTTTTGCGAGGTCAGCCCTTTGAGAACAATGCTGACATGGGCTTCGACACGGCGGTTTTTGCCGCGCCCATCCCGGGTGCTGTTGTCAGCAACGGGGCTGTCGGCATTGAACCAGGAGACATAGATGCGATCGGGGGAAATCTGGTATCTCTGAATCAGCCTGGTGCGCACGACCTCCACGCGTTGGCGGGAAAGGGTTTCGTTGTAGGTGTGGTCGCCGGTGCTGTCGGTATGGCCGTCGAGCAGAATAGTCGTCTCCGGATGTTCTTTGAGCAGCTTCGCCAACCGGGAGATTTTGTAGAGAAATTTCTCCGGGATCTTGCTCTTGTCATGTTCAAAGTTGATGTCGATTTTGTCGAGCCTCTGGGGGCGCGGGTAGGCGGGAACCACGACGGCTTTGCTGATCGGGGGAGGCTGCTTTACGCAGCCATCGGCGTCCACCTTCATCCCCGGCGGAGTGTCGGGGCACTTGTCGCGGGAAAACGGTACGCCGTCGCCGTCATGGTCGGCATCGAGTTCCGGGGCAAAGACCGTTGCGACGGAGGTTTCGGCGATACTGCTGCCGACATCGTACAACGCGTCGGGAACGGCCTGGGCCGGGCAGTACGATTCGGCCCTGTCCGCTTGGCGACGGTCATCGGGGGAGCTCATTGAGGGCAGGTCCCCATCACGGATACCCAGAGCCGTCAGCAGTTTGCCCATCCCCGTAAGGGTGCGCGCATTGGCCAGAATAAAGTCATAGGATGCGGAGATGTAGGCGCGTCCGGCCTGGAAATATTCGTTTTCGGTATCCAGCAGATCGAGCAGGGTTCTCTGGCCGATGTCGAACTGGTCGCGGTAGGCGTCCCGGGCCTGGGAGGTGGAGGTGTAGTGCTGTTTTAACTGGATAAGCTGTTGTTCGAGATTGTTGATGTCGCTGTAGGAAATGGTCAGGGTTTGACGGAGATCGCGGCAGGCCTTTTCTCTCAGGTCTTTTGCCTGGTTGACAAGGCGTCTGAACTGGGCAATGGCCGCGCGGTCCGATCCGCCCCGAAAGAGGTTGTAGTCGAGGGCCAGTTCGACGCCGGTTTCATGGCTGTGGTCCTCGAGCCGGTCCCTGTCCTTGCCGGTGTCATAACGGGCTCGCAGCTCCAGGCGCGGCATAAAGGCCGCGTGGCGAACCTCTTTGGCCTTTTCAGCGGCGTAAACCCGTTCGAATGCGGCATTGAAGGCCGGATTGCTCTCAAAGGCGCGAAGCAGTGCCGTTTCGATATCGCCGGGAATCGAATCGCGGGAGAGGTCGGTCGGAAGGGCCAGCTTCGAGGCGGGAAGCTCGCCGACCAGGCGAAGAAAGCGGGTACTGACATCGTGCAGATTGTTCGATTCGGTAATTCGGTTCGAGCGGGCCAGAGCCAGGCGCCCGGTGGCCTGCTCCAGGTCGACACCCCGGCCGACTCCGGCGCGGAACCGGTCCTGAACCTGGTGGTAAATTTCCTCATGCTTTTTCAGGTTGACTTCGGCCAGTCCAAGCAGTTCCCGATAGCGAAGCAGATCGAGATAGGCCGTGACGATTTCCAGGGCCGTTGACTCGGAAACCTCCAGCAGATCGTAGTACCGCGCCAGGGTTTCGTGTCCCAGGCGTTTCACTTCGTTGCTAGTCGAAAAACCGTCAAAGATCATCTGGGTGAGGGTTAAAGACGCCTCGGCCGGGTCGAATTCTCGGGTGGACCCGTTCGAATGGAATCTTTCGTGGCCCAGGCGGGAGCTCAGATCGAGGCGGGGGAAGTAGCCTCCCTTGGCGACATACTGCTCACTGTGGGTGGCCTGAAAGGCTTCCCAGCTGGCTTTCACCTCCGGGTTTCCAACCAGCCCCCTTTTGACCACGCCCCTCAGGGTGTTTGCCTCGGGAAGTGAACTGCTCTCGGCACCCAGGAGAAAAACGGGCATTTCAGATGTTTCTTCAGAGTAGCCGGGTTGAGGCAGGTACACCAGGGTGGCCAAGAACAGCATCAGTGATAATAGAAGTTTGCGCGAATTTGGCACAAAACATGAATCAAGCATGTTGTCCTACCTCCTTATAAAAATCAGTTCAAAATAGGCAAATCAATCCTGAAGAGGTTGTTCCAGCCCCCTCCACCATGGGGCACCTATTGTCTTAAATTCTGACCGCAGTGGTCAATAGAAAAACGCTGTTGCAAAATAAAAACGTGTATTCCAATACTTTATGATCACTCCCACTGTAAATACGAAACGCCGGTCTTTTCTGCGGGTCGAAGTATTCAGGCTTGCCGGCTTGCTGTGGGTGATGTTTGCCTTGAGCGCTTCACTGGCAACAGAAGCTGATTTTGAGCGTATGAAATCGATTGCTGAAGACCGTTACGGCCTGCCGGGCCGCCAGGCCGTCGTTCAATGGGAGGAGTTTCTTGACACCACATCCGATTTGACAGTAGAAGATAAAGTAGACAGGGTTAATGTTTTTTTCAATAACAAAATCGAATATGTAGAAGATCAGTTTTTGTGGGGACAGACGGATTATTGGGCAACCCCCCTGGAAACCCTGGGCCGTGCCCGGGGCGACTGTGAGGACTTTGCCTTCGCCAAGTATGTGTCCCTGAGGCTTTTGGGCGTGCCGGCCGAGCAACTGCGCCTGACCTACGTCCGGGCCAGAATGGTTGATCTTTACCGTTCAAAAACCCGGGCTCACATGGTTCTCAGTTATTACCCCATTGCAGGTCGGCAGCCGCTGGTCCTGGACAGCTTGAATCCTGAGATCCTTCCGGCTTCGTCCCGAAAAGACCTCTATCCCATTTTCAGCTTCAATACCGAGCAGCTCTGGGTGAGCGGGCAGAACTCCCCTGTTTCAGATTCTTCGGCAAGACTTTCCAACTGGCGGGATGTACTGTCCCGCATGCATGATGAAGGTTTACGCTGAAGCGGATTTTGGTTAATTACGGAATGAAAGGCTTTAGTCATGTCACTGGCCAAACAACTCTGGATAGCTCTATTTCTGATCATGCTCGTGACCCTTGGCGGCACCTTCATGATCAGCACGATCTGCGCCAGAGATTACCTTGAACAGCAACTTTACCTGAAAAACCTGGATAACGCAGGTTCGCTGGCGCTCACCCTCTCCCAGATGGACAAGGACCCCGCCACCCTCGAGCTGCTGGTAAGCGTCCAGTTCGACAGCGGCCATTACCAGTCGATACGTCTGACGGATCCTGCTGGCACGGTGCTGGTAGAGCGGGCCAACCCGCCCGTGGAGTTGGAGGTGCCCGACTGGTTTTCCCGGCTGGTGCCGATACAGGTCGAGCAAGGTTCTGCCCCCGTGCAGGATGGGTGGAATCCGTTCGGCACCCTGACCCTGCAGAGCCACAGCCGCTTTGCCTACGAGGCCCTCTGGCTGCAAACCGGACGGCTGCTGTTCTGGTTCTTGACCAGCCTGGTTGCAGGCGGCCTGTTCGGGACTTTGCTGCTCAGGTGGGTTACCCGCCCTCTTGCCGGGGTTGTCCGGCAGGCCGAGGCGATTGGCATGAGGAAATTCATCCAGATCGAAAAACCTAAGACGCGCGAGTTCCGTGCCGTAGTCCGGGCCATGAACCGCCTGTCCGGACGGGTCAAGGGGATGCTGGAGGAGGAATCGGCGCGGCTTGAAAAACTGCGCATCGAGGCCCATTACGACGAGGTCACCGGTCTGCTTATTCGCCCTCAGTTCATCAACCAGGTGGCCTCGGTTCTGGCCCATGACGACGCCAGTGCCACAGGGGCCATCATCATCGCCCGTATCGCCGAACTCGGACAGCTCAACCGGTCGCTGGGGCGGAAGGCCGCCGACAGGTTGTTGCAGCGTATGGGAGAAGATTTGCAGGCCTATACGGAAAAACAGATTGGCTGGGTGGCCGGCCGCCTGAACGGCGCCGATTTTTCCCTGCTGGCCACCGGTTCCGACGATGCCAAGACGGTCGCGGAGGATGTGGCCCGGCTGCTTCATGCGGTGGTAGGTGAACTCCATCTCGACGGCGAACGGATGCTGCCGGTCGGCGGAACCATTTTCGAGCCGGGGGAATCCCTGTCCGCAGTGCTGGCACGGGCAGACAACGCCCTGCTGGCCGCCGAGCAGACCGGGTCATCTGCCGTGCAAATCTCCCGCCCCGAAACCAGTGAGCTGTCCATCTCCGACCATGCGTCATGGCGCGCGGCCCTGTCCTTTGCGTTGCAGAAAGATGACCTCAAGCTGGGTCAGTATCCGGTGACCGACACCCGGGGCAAACTGCTCCATTTCGAATCGCCGGTGAGGGTGCTGATCGACGGGGCCTGGCGACATGCCGCGTTGGTTCTCCCCTGGGCCGCCCGGCTGGGGTTGCTGCCCCTTTTCGACAGCATGGTGCTTCAGGCAGCCTTGCGGTCGATTAAGGAGAAGGGATTCCCTCTTGGCGTCAATATCTCCCCCGAGGCCCTTTGTGATTCAGGATTTCGGGATGAGGTCTACCAGTTTCTGAAAAAATCACCGGAACTGGCCGGAATGTTGTGGCTGGAAGTTCCTGAATATGTGGCCTATCGCCAGTTGAACGAATTCAGGACCTTCTGTAACGTCCTCAAGCCGCTTGGCTGCCGTATTGGCCTTGAGCATGTCGGGCATCATTTCTCACGCATCAGCGAGATGCACGACCTGGGACTTGACTATATCAAGGTGGATGGCTCCCTGATCCGCGATGTGCACACAAACCCGGCCAGTCAAGCTATCCTGAGGGGGCTTTGCACCATTGCCCACACCATCGGCATGACGGTGATCGCCGAGGGGGTTCAAACCGACGACGAACTGCGCTGTCTTCCCGACCTCGGACTCGACGGCATGACCGGACCCGCTGTCAGGTTGGGCGATTGAGTTACCGAGTATATCTAAGAGCAAACAAAAACGGCGCCGGATGTTACCGGCGCCGTATTGCGTTTTATGAAAAAAATCTAGATGACCTTCCCCTGGTCGTCCCCGAAAAGCTTCAGGCCGTGGATGTCTTCACGCATCGAGCGCCGCTCGAGCATCTTCTGTTGCGCTGGTTCAGGGAAATCGGTAAAGCGGATCACTCCGCCAGAGATCAGCATGTCGATCAGGTCTTCCAACACCCGCACCATGGGCAGGTCGGAGAAAGTCAGGGCCTCGTTCTCGTTCGCTAACGCCTGGGTGAAAGCGGTCACCTCCGGAGAGTCCTTCTCCATCGCCTCTTCATAGCCGTCAGCCTGTTCGAGGCGGACGGCGATGATCTGACCTTCGCTGTTTTTCTTTACGTAGAGCATTCGGCTGATTCCTTATCCTGTTGTTTGTGCCCGCGGGAGGTCGGTTTGTGCGCCCTGTTTGCTAATCGGTAATCAGTTTGTTGTTGTTGATCATGTTCTGAATGATCTCCTGGTCGGTGGTGCCGGAAAGATCGACATTTTCAAGAATAATGGTCTGGTCCACATTGCCGTCACCCTGGCTGCTGACATGAACCAGGGTGTTGGCCCCATCCTGCTCAAATTGCAGGTAGTTCTCCAGGTTGGCATCCGCCTGACTCTCCCCTTGCAGCAGGTCTCTGAGATCAAGGATGTCACCGCCATCTGCGGGCGCGGCCGTATTGAAATCGGTGATCCGGTCTTCAGCCGGAGTGCCGGTAGTGCTGGCATCGCCGAGTGTCCATTGAAAGGTGTCGGCACCGAGCCCACCAGTGAGCTGGTCGTTGCCGGAGCCTCCAATCAGGGTGTCGATCCCGGCGCCGCCATTAATGACGTCGTTGCCTTCCTGGCCCTCAAGCCACTCCTGGACCCCGGTGCCTTGCAGATCATCATCGCCGGTGGTGCCGAGGACCTCGGTCTGAACATGCTCAGTGACAGTCACAGACCCGCCCGCGGTCTCGCTTGCAGTCACGCTGCCGGTGATACCGTTGATCTGCTCGGTGCTCAACGCGGAATATGCCTGGACGGTCAGTGTCGTTTCCACACCATCCTGCACCGGTACTGTGGCCATACCGTTGACAACCGGGATCTCCAAGCCGTCAGCATCGAAAAGGCTCACCTCTGCGGGGAGATTGTTCAGGGTAATGTCCGAGAGGGTTTCACTTCCGTCGCTATCATTCAGGAAGGCCTGCAGGTCGAGGTGATATTGATAGGCCAGCTCATTGACCACGACGTTGTCGAAGGCCACGCCATAATCGTTGTCGAAAGTGTACAGGCCAATCGTGTTGAGGGCCGGGGCTTCTGTCGCCCCGCCCGCCACCGTTCCGTAGGTGTAGTTCATCTGCGCGGTGCTGCCGCCGTTAGTGGTGTGAATTTCCTCCGCGAAAACCCGGATGCCGGAGGTCGTGACTTCGACTTTTACATTGAGCCAGCCTGAAGTGTTCGGAGTGGTGAAGTTGTCGAATGTCGCCAGATCAACAGCTACGCCATTGACCATCTGCACCAGCGAGAGCTGATTGGCCTGGCCCGGATACGAGTCGAACAAATCACCGTCTGGCTGATAGGACGTGCCCATATTCTCCCACCGGACCAGGAAGTAATTGTCGCCGTCTTGATAACCAAACACCAGACCGACGCCATTGTTTTGCTGAGAGGGAATATTGCCCCACAGGTCGGCAGAGACTTCGTAAGAGGTGAGCGCTTTGTCAGCTGCCGACAATCCCGAGTAGGCAAGCATACCCTGCTCGTCCTCAGAACCTCCCCCGCCGCCTCGGTTGTAATACACTTGCTGGTTGGAAACCGTCCAGTTGTTTTCCCATTCTGTAGAGCTGGTCTGCGTTCCGTCAGCGATGTTGTTGAACAGTGTCTCCTCAGAAATGTACCTTCCTCTCGAGTCCACCTTTCCAGAATTCGGATCATCGGTAAAGGTGTTGTTCGCCAGCAGTATCTTGGACCAAGATGGTGAGCTGAAGTTGCCGTCGGAAAAGTCGTCGCTGAACACACTCGACGAAGTGATAACCTCCGGCTCGGAAAGATGCGTATCCAGGGTCGGTGCATCGGCCACCGGGGTGACGGTAATGGAAGCGGTTGCTGGAGTAGAATCTACAATGCCACTGTTGTCCGTAGCCGCGTAATCGAAGCTTGTCTCGCCGCTCCAGTCCGTTTTCGGGACGAAGTACAAGATCAGGGTTTCGCCGCTTGCCGTGTAGTCGGTACCAATGGCTACTTCGGTGGTTAAACTCATGTCGGTGTAGAGTTTAGGCAGAACATCGTTGTCGATGATGGTGGCGGTGCCCGAAGCGCTGGGGTTGGTGGTGCTCCCGCCGATCACTGTGGCGGTCAGCTCAAAGCTCTCGTCCGGTTCATCGATATTGTCATCGGTAATCGCGGTGCGCACCTGCACGCTGATCTCCCCGGCAGGGATGGTGGCGCTGGTGGCTGGGACCCAGTTGGTGCCGTCAAAGACTTCGAGGCCATTAAAGTCGAGGCCTTCCTTGGCGCTGCCGTCGCTGAGGGCTAAATCGAAAATAACATCCTCGACGCTGGCGTTGGTCAGGCTGACGGTAAACGTGGCAAAGCCGTCTGCCTCGTTCACGCTCGGACTGCTGATGGACAGGGTCGGGGTGTCGTCGTCGAAAATGGTGCCGTCATCGACGATGGTTGCGATCCCTTGGCCATCGGCGATGGTCGCATTTCCCGCGTTGCTCAGGTTGACCTGGAAGGTTTCGCTGATCTCGTAAATGTCGTCGTTGGAGATATCGATGACGATCGTCTGGCTGGTCACCAAGGGGTTGAACGTCACCGTGCCGGTGCCCCCGGTGTAGTCCGCCCCGGCGGTGGCGCTGCCGTCTGCGGTGGCCCAGTCCACGGTTACCGGAACGGTGCTGGGATTGGTCAACGAGACGGTAAAGGTTGCCGTTCCTGCGGCCTCGTCGATAGTGATGTCGTTGATGCTGATCTCAGGCGTGTCGTCATCGACAATGGTACCGTTATCGACGAGGGTGGCGATCCCCTGGCCGTCGGCAATGGTGGCGTTGCCCGGGTTGCTCAGGTTGACCTGGAAGGTTTCGCTGATCTCGTAAATGTCGTCGTTGGTGATGTCGATAGTAATCGTCTGGGTGGTCTCCAGAGCGTTGAACGTCACGGTGCCGGTGGCCCCGGTGTAGTCCGCGCCGGCAGTGGCGCTGCCGTCTGCGGTGGCCCAGTCCACGGTTACCGGAACGGCGGCGGGATTGCTCAGGCTTACGGTGAAGGTGGCGGTGCCTGCGGCCTCGTCGACGGTGATGTCGTTGATGCTGATCTCGGGCGTGTCATCATCGACAATGGTGCCGTTATCGACGAGTGTGGCCACGCCTGTGCCGTCGGCAATAGAAGCATTTCCAGGGTTGCTCAGGTTAACCTGGAAGTTCTCACTGATCTCGTAGATATCGTCGTTGGTGATATC
>CALZIC010000015.1 GCA_945787285.1 uncultured Desulfuromonadales bacterium | reverse complement strand
GTTCCTGATCAGGGCATCGGCATTTCGATTGTCAAACTCTATCCCAAACTGCCCCAGCCCGACAATCTCTTTTTCCTTGTCGGTAAAGATGACGGCCCGGTTCATAAACTCGCTGGCAAAGCGCAGAGCGAGAAGGATGACCCCCGCTGAGTGGGAAGGGTCGCACAGTTCCTGCAGGATGCCTTTGAGCTTTTGCAGGGCCGGGGTTCGCCTGAAGTCGACGCCCTTGAGTTCGGACTCGGGCTCTCCGATCTCCCTGAGCAGTTCCGCTCCGAGGTTAAAAAGGGAAAGCCCGGGAAGGTCGGCCGATGACGGATCGCTCGATATGGAGGCAATCGCCTCATCCAGAGCGTTGAGTAGCGGCAACCCGCTGCTGTCCCCAAACTCGGACTTCTTGGGCTTGGACAACAGGAAACGCACACCGAGCTGCTGGATTTTCAACTCGGTTTCGGGATTGGGATGCTCGGAAACCATCAGCACGGAGAGGAACGGATGCCTGTCCCTGACCTCTTCGAGAATCTCCATCCCCCCCAGCACTCCCGTACCGTCCCTGCGGGGCATGATAAGATCGATGACGAGAACCGGATCGATTCCGGCGGCCACAGCCCTGTCGACGGCAGGGATGAAGTCGTCTCCGGACCCGAACAGCTCGACGCCATATCCCCGCGACCGCAGAAAGCGCCCGAGCGCCGTCCTGGCCACAGGCTCATCATCGACCAGCAAAACCTGGCAGTGTGAATGATCCGGCAGCACAGATTCTTCCGCAACGTCTGCAGGGGCGTCCTCGCTATCGTTGCCCCTGTCGCTCGCAAAAGCTTCCGCGGCATCCGGAGGGTCTATCGCCCCCCCTTGATGTCGCTGCTCATCAAGCAGACGGCTTCCCTCGATCGCCAACCACTGGGTATTCAGGCCCTGCTCAAGCATGAGCTTAAGAGGACTGAATCGGCAGTCGGTCAGCTTGTCGGGGGCCTCGAGTTCAAAGGAAAAGGTTCCTTCGGTCCAGCCGAAAAAGCTGTAAACAATCCGCTCGATCTGTCGCTTGGCCACAGCCTCAACCGCTTCGCGCTGAACACCGCAATGCTCGGCAAGCAGCTTTCCCAGCAGGGCCGGCTCAGTCTGACGGCGTTGTATGTCTAGTACTCTTTTCAGCGTGTCGGCACTGACCACGCCTTTACGCACCAGCAGACTGCCGAGATTTTCCGGGAAGACATTGGACGTAGCATGGATCACCTGACCGTTGAGAAAGAAGATCTTTCCATTACGGTTTCTGCTGGCCAGGGTCAGAACACCAGACTTGCGGCTGAGGCTCACAATCTGGAGGATATCCCCCAGTCCAAGATCTTCCAGACTTCCAACTAGACTCATGAGTCTCCGGTTTGCAGGCGCTGTGACAGGCCGGGCGACACAATGTAACCATTTAAAATTAAATGAGTTTGAGTATATAGCACCGGAGAGATTGAAGTAAAGCCTTTTTCCTTAATCATTTCGCTCCCTATCCTTGTAGGTGACACGGATAGGAACCCCCTCAAAACCAAAAGCTTCCCTCAGCTTGTTGGTCAGGTACCGCTGGTAGGAAAAGTGCACCCCATCAGCCCTGTTAACGAAGACCACAAAGGAAGGTGGACGCACGGCGGTCTGGGTCATGTAGAAAAACTTGAGGCGCTTCCCCTGGTAGACGGGGGGCTGATGCACCCTCTGGATACTTTCGAGCACCTTGTTCAGGGCGGCGGTCGGAATCCGCCGGTTGAATTCGGTGGCGACCTTTTCGACCTCGCCCATCACCTTGACCACCCGCTGCCCGCTGAGGGCCGAGACGAAAACAACCGGGGCAAAGGCGAGAAACTTGAACGTGTCCCTCAGGTCCTGGGTGTACTTTTTCATGGTGGTGTGGTCTTTAGCGACCAGGTCCCACTTGTTGACCACCAGCACGACGGCCCTGCCCTTTTCGTAGGCATAGCCGGCGACCGTCATGTCCTGGTCGGTCACCCCTTCGCTGGCATCGATAACGACCATAACCACATGGGCACGATCCATCCCCTTGAGAGCCTGGATCACGCTGTATTTTTCCAGCTTCTGGCTGACCTTCCCCTTGCGCCGGATACCGGCGGTATCAATCAGGACATATTTCTTCTGATTGTAGATAAAGGGGGTGTCTACGCTGTCCCGGGTCGTTCCCGCCAGCGGGTTGGCCACCACCCGCTCATAACCGAGGAGGCGGTTGACCAGGGAGGACTTGCCGACATTGGGCCGACCGATAACGGCCAGTCTCGTCTCTTCCTCGGGCTTTTCGGCCCGCGGCGCCTCCGGCAAAAGCTGCAAAAGATCATCGACCAGATCGGGAACGCCGCGACCGTGCTCGGCCGAAACGGAGTGAAATTCGCTGATGCCCAGCGAGTAGAACTCGGCCGCCGCCTCCTCCTGCCGGTCACCGTCGACCTTGTTGACCACGTACAGAACGGGCTTGGTAAATCGGCGCAGCATCTCGGCGACTTCCTGGTCCGAGGGGGAGAGGCCGTCCTTGACATCCATGACAAAGAGGATGATATCGGCCTCCTCAACGGCCAACTGGGATTGCTCCCTCATCTGGATCAGCAGTTTCTCCTGGCTGACCGGCTCGAACCCGCCGGTATCGATCAGGGTGAAAGGTTTTGCATAACGGGTCACCTCGGCATAGTGGCGGTCCCTGGTGACGCCGGGAAAGTCTTCGACGATCGCCTTTCTCTGACCGAGAATGCGGTTAAAAAGGGTCGACTTGCCGACATTGGGGCGTCCGACGATGGCAACAACTGACATAACGATTAACTACCTTCTTTAAAAATATCCACTTGCCCTCCTGCGCAGGGCAGCGACTCGTTGAGGCCGCCGGTCTCCAGGACCTCGGAAAAGATACGTCTATTCGTATCCCAGCTCCCTGAGCATGCGGGCCGACTCGGTCCAGTTCTTTTCAACCTTGACGAAAATCTCCAGGAAGACCCGGCTATCGAGAAACCGCTCGATATCGAACCGGGCCGCCTTGCCGATAGACCGCACCATGGCCCCCTGCTTGCCGACCACCATTCCTTTGTGGCTGTCCCGCTCCACGCAAATCACCGCCTGGATCACAATCAGGTTTTTTTCGGGCTTTTCTTCGAAGCTCTCAACAACCACCGCCACCCGGTAAGGAATCTCGTCGCGGGTCTGCTTCAGCACCTGTTCGCGGATCATCTCGGCGACGATGAATCGCTCGGGCAGATCGGTGATCATGTCTTCCGGGTAATAGCTGGGCCCCTCGGGGAGATAATTGGGGACGACTTCCAGGAGCCGGTCAACCCCCTCCCCGGTCAGGCCGGAAACGGGGATGATCTCCTTGAAATCGAATTTTTTCGAGAAGGTTTCGATCAGTCCAAGCAGTTTCGGCTTGGGAACAAGGTCGATCTTGTTGATGACCAGAGCCACCGGAACGCCCCCCTTGGCCAGCACGTCGAGAATAAAGTCATCCCCTCCGCCAGGCGGATCATCGGCTTCGACCAGAAAAAGGACGAGATCGACCCCCGAACAGGCGCTGAGGGCCTGGTCGACCATATACCGGTTCAGCTTGCCCCGGCTGCGATGAATCCCCGGTGTGTCGAGAAAAAGAACCTGGGCCCCGGGGAGGTTGTGGATGCCGAGAATACGGTTGCGGGTCGTCTGGGGCTTGGGAGAGGCGATGGCAATCTTCTGCCCGAGAATGCGATTCAAAAGGGTTGACTTGCCGACATTGGGCCGCCCGACGATCGAAACAAACCCGGACCGGAAGTTTTCGTTATGTTCTGTCAATTTAAAGACTCCTGTGCAAATGCAGCCAGATCGAGAGCGACATGGGACGTTCCGCCAAAGACCAGAGTTCCCCTCTGCGTGCCGGGTGAGGGCTTGAGCTCGAAATGGGCATGTTTTTTATTAAGATAAAGCATATTGTCCCGCCGGTGCCCGATGGCGTCGGCGGCGTCGGCCGGGTGAACATGTGCGACGTCCGCCCCGGTCGTCGCGGCCCGGTCGAGGGCGCGGCGCCAAATCCGAGACCGCACCAGTTGCCCGAAAGCGGGATGGTACGGCCCGGCCAGCACGCCTCCATCGGCATCGAGCGCCGGCGTCGCCTGAAGACCGAGGCGGATGATCGGCACTTCGGCCTGCCTGCAGATCCAGGACATTTCCGCACAGCAGTCGACGGCCTCTTCCAGCGAAAAGGGTCGGTATTCTCCGGCCCGGTAGCGATCGACCAGCGGCGTCCCCCGCAGAACCACCGCAGGGTAGATACGAAGAAAGTCAGGCTTTAGCTCCAGGGCCCGCCGCAAGGAGGCCAACGCCTCCCGTCGGGATCCGCCGGGCAGCCCGGGCATCAGCTGAATGCCGACTTCAAGGCCTGCGGAGCGAAGGCGTGAGACGGCCGGAGCGACAATGGCAGAACCATGTCCCCTATTGACGTTTTCAAGGACCGAGTCGCAAAAAGACTGCACACCGACCTCGACGGTGGCGACCCCCCGCTGCTTCAGCCTATCGATCTGGCGGTCGGCCAGGGCGTCGGGGCGGGTCGAAATCCGGACGCCAGAGACCTGCCCGCTGCACAGGAACGGGCTCACCGCCTCAAGATACTTTTCCTGCAGGGAACCCGGGAGGGCTGAAAAAGTCCCCCCGTAAAAGGCCACCTGACCTCCGGCCCCCACCGCGAGCATGGCGGAGAGCTCCGCCGCGACCCTTTCGGGCGGAAAAACCTCCTGCTGCCCGGAGGTCTCCTGCTGCTGGCAGAAAGAGCAACGATGAGGACAGCCGGCATGAGGTATAAAAAAGGGATAGAGGCGCAACGCTAGCCCTCCAGATGCGCGAGCGCCACCTGGGCCGCCGCCTGGGCCGCCGCCTTTTTAGTCCGCCCGCTGCCGGAGCCGACAATCCGCTCGCCGATGCACACCGAGATGGTATATTCGCGTTGGTGATCGGGGCCTTCGGCACCGACCAGCTCATAGTGGGGCGGGTGCCCGTGGCGACCCTGCACCAGTTCCTGCAGCCTGGTCTTGTAGTCGACGCCCGCCTTCCTTCTGGCCGCCACCTCAATGGCCGGGGCAAACAGCCGGTCGACGACGCCCTCAACCGCCTGCGGCCCGCCGTCGCAATAGACCGCGCCCAAAACAGCCTCCAGGGCATTGGCGATAAGGCTCTTTTTGGTTCGCCCGCCACTGCGCTCCTCGCCGCGGCCGAGGTGCAGATAATCGCCGAGAGCAAGAGACTCCCCTATCCTTCCCAGCCCGTCCTCACTGACCACTTCGGCTCGCACCCGGGTCAACTCCCCCTCGGCGAAGGTGGGATAGGCGAGAAAAATCCGGTGACTGACGACCATGTCGAGTACCGCGTCACCCAAAAATTCGAGGCGCTCATTATGCGCCACCTGCCTGTTGACCTGCTCGTTGCTGAACGATTTGTGGGTCAGGGCTTCGCGCAAAAGGCTTATATCGGCAAATGAGTAGCCGATTTTTTCAATCAGGTGCTTTTCGGAACCATCCGCCTTCAACGTGCCGTTCTCCATCTAAGTGCACTGTTTGGTTAATCGTGTCAGTAAAATTCTGAGTCATCTTGGTTGCTGTCAAGGCGATGCCGACGCAAACCTAGCCTTGCGCTAAGGAAAGAAGGCACAACGAAGACCGCGGCCAAAAGGGCGGAATCATAGGACAGGATTAGCCATACAGGGCACTTGTAGCAATTGTCACACCAACCCGCGCTGGAGCGCAGGAAGCGCCACTATACAGGAAGCTTGGGCGGTTATCAACGATTCCGACGGGACCCCAAGGTTTTCCTTGATTCTTCCTGTCACGCTACCTATAATGCCGATTTTACCTTAAAAAATGGATATTATGGCGTTTTTTATCACAATCGAAGGGATCGAGGGGTGCGGAAAATCGACCCAGATCGGCCACCTGGCCCGCCACCTGGCCGACCGGGGCGAACAGACGCTCACCACCCGGGAACCGGGCGGCTGCCCGATCGCCGATGAAATTCGCACCATCCTGCTACACCCCGGCAATGCCGCCATGGCTCCCCGCGCCGAACTCCTTCTCTACGCCGCGGCCAGGGCCCAGCATGTGGACGAAGTGGTCCGCCCTGCCCTGAGCCAGGGGACAACCGTGCTGTGCGACCGATTCACCGACGCGACCCTCGCCTACCAGGGGTACGGCCGCGGCCTCGACATCGACCTGATCAACCGACTCAATCTCATCGCGGCAGACGGGCTGACCCCCGACCTGACCCTGCTCCTCGAAATGCCCGTCGAAGAGGGGCTCTTCAGGGCACGCCGCCGCAACACGGACAGCGCCGAAGTCGACGAAGGGCGCTTCGAAGCCGAGTCGCTCGCCTTCCACCGTAAAGTCCGCGACGGCTATCTGCAACTGGCAGCGCGGGAAGAGCGATTCAAAATCATCGATGCCCGCGGCGACATCGATGCGGTGGCCGAAAAAATCCGCCGAACGGTTGACGACTTTCTTCGATCAGCACCGGGGAACGTATGACCTTCGCCCATATCCTGGGACATAAACGACAAAAGGACATCCTCCGTCGCGCTATCGACACGGACCGCCTGGCCCACGCCTACCTTTTCGAAGGCGCCGAAGGCATCGGCAAGCGTCTGGTCGCGCTGGCCCTGGTACGGGCCATTTTCTGCCCGGAGGGTCAGGGGTGCGGCGACTGCCCGGCGTGTCGCAAAGTCGATCACTACAACCACCCCGATCTGCACCTGCTCGAACCCGACGGTTCGTCTATAAAAATCGAACAGGTCAGGGCCATTCAGAGGGAGTTGTCCTATCGCCCCCTCGAGGCCCCCAAAAAGATCTGCCTGATCGAGGCGGCCGACAAGATGAACCCCGCGGCGGCCAATGCACTCCTGAAAACACTGGAAGAGCCCACCGGAGAAGCGCTGCTGATCCTCCTCAGCTCCCGGCCCGACCGGGTGCTGAGCACCATCCGCTCCCGCTGCCAACGGCTCCCCTTTGCCCGCCTCTCCAGGGACCGGCTGAAGAACGTCCTTCTTGAGCAGCTCGACATTGACGAGGCCCAGGGCCACATCCTGGCGGCCCTCTCCGAAGGAAGCTTCAAGAAGGCTCTCGGCAAAGACCGCGAACTCTACCTCGATCGCCGCAAGGAGATCCTCAAAGAGGTTACTGCTCTGTCGTCCGGGAGCGTACTCCCCCTGTTCGACCTGGCCCAGAAGCTGGCCGATGAAAAAGATCTTCTGCGCGACATTCTCGATATCATCCAGTCCTTCTACCGTGACCTGCTCCTTGTACGGCATGGGCGGCCGGAGTCCGAACTGGTCAATGTCGACCTCTGCGGCAAAATCGAGCGGGTCGCCAAAGAACACGACGTTCCATCGCTGCTTCACAAAATCGAAGCCATATCCGCGGCTCGAAACCAGCTCGACCGCAATGTCAACAGGCAGCTGGCCATGGAAGTCCTGCTGATGCGCCTGGCCGCATAAACACAGTCCATTCCGCTATCCTCAGCACACAGGAAGTTGATTTTACGATATGACACAAATCGTCTCTGTAAAATTTCGTGAAGCGGGAAAACAGTACCACTTCAACGCTCACGAATTCACCCTCAAGCATGGCGACCGGGTGATCGTCGAAACCGACCGGGGCCGCGCCCTGGCGACCGTTGTCACCCCTCCCCGAGAACTGGCTGAAGGCGAAACGCCCAAAGACCTGAAAAGCGTATTGAGGCTCGCCACCGACGAGGATTTCGCCCTGGCTCAGAGCAATGCGGCCAAGGAAGACGAAGCCTTCGTGTTCTGCCAGCAGCGCATTCAGCACCGCAAAATGGAAATGAAACTGGTCAGGGCCGAATACCTTTTCGATGGCTCCAAGATCATCTTTTACTTCACCGCCGACGGCCGTGTCGATTTCCGCGAACTGGTCAAAGACCTGGCACACTATTTCCACACCCGCATCGAGATGCGCCAGATCGGCGTCAGGGACGAAGCGAAGCTGATCGGAGGGATCGGCATTTGCGGCCGTGAACTCTGCTGCTGCACCTTTTTGACCGAATTCACCCCGGTTTCCGTGCGCATGGCCAAGGAGCAGGGCCTGGCCCTCAACCCGAGCAAGATCTCGGGACAGTGCGGCCGGCTCCTCTGCTGCCTGAGTTACGAATTCGAAACCTACTGCTCGCTGAAAAAGGCCCTTCCCAAATGCGGCCGCAAGGTCAAGCTCGACGGACAGCCCGGAGAGGTGATCAACCAGGACGTTCTCGGGCAAAAGGTTCTTGTGCGCCTTGCAGACGGAAAGACGGTCTCGGCCTCGGCCGAAGAGGTCGAACAGGGCAAGGGGCCTGCGCCCCCGCCCCCCCCCTCGGCCGACCAGCCCCCGGCAAGACGCAAGAGTTCCGGCGGCGCGGGCCGCTCCCGCCAGCGCCCGGCCGAGAAAAAGCCAAAGCCACCTGAGGCTCAGAAGGCGGCCCCCCAACAGAAACCAGACGAGTCGCCGGCCGGGCAGCCAGAGAATAAACCTGCCAGGAAGCGCAATCGCAGCCGTCGTCGCCCCCGTCGCAAATGATTCAGGAGACCTCAACAATGAATAAACGCTACTACGTCACAACGCCGATTTATTACGTCAATGATGTTCCCCATATCGGCCATGCCTACACCACCCTTGCCTGCGACGTCCTTGCGCGCTACAAAAGGGCCCGCGGCTACGAGGTCTTCTTTCTCACCGGTACCGACGAGCACGGGCAGAAGGTCGAAAAAGCGGCCCAGACCGGCGGCGAGACTCCCCTGGAACTGGCCGACCGGGTCGTCAAACGCTATCAGGCCCTGTGGGAGAAGCTCAACATTTCCTACACCGACTTCATCCGCACCACCCAGGAACGCCACAAAAAAGGGGTCTCCGAGCTGTTTCGCAAAATCGAAGCCCAGGGCGACATCTACCTGGGAGCCTACGAGGACTGGTACTGCACCCCCTGCGAAACCTTCTGGACCGAAACCCAGCTTTTGGACGGCAACTGCCCCGACTGCGGCCGCCCCACCGACAAGCTGAAAGAGGAATCGTACTTTTTTCGCATGAGCAAATACCAGGACGCCCTGATTGAGCACATCGAAAAAAACCCCGACTTCATCCAGCCCAAGACCCGCCGCAACGAGGTTCTCAACTTCGTCAAGGAAGGTCTCAGGGATCTCTCCATTTCCCGCACCTCGTTCTCCTGGGGGATTCCGGTCCCGGGCAATGAAAAACATGTCATCTACGTCTGGTTCGACGCCCTTACCAACTACATCACCGCCCTTGGCTACCCGGACGACCCCGACGGCCTTGTGGAAAAGTTCTGGCCGGCCCACGCCCACGTCATCGGCAAGGACATTCTGCGCTTTCACACCGTCTACTGGCCAACCTTTTTGATGGCGGCCGGACTGCCGCTGCCGAAAACCGTCTTTGCCCATGGCTGGTGGACGGTCGAAGGCCAGAAGATGAGCAAGAGCCTGCGCAACGTCGTCGAGCCGAACATGCTTATCGACAAATACGGCATCGACGCCATCCGTTACTTTTTGCTGCGCGAAGTCCCCTTCGGCCTTGACGGCGACTTCTCCCACTCGGCGCTGATCCACCGCATCAACTCCGATTTGGCCAACGACCTCGGCAACCTGCTCAGCCGGTCGACCGCCATGCTGAGCAAATATTTCAAAGGCACGCTTCCGGCCCCTGAGGCCGGCGACGATCTCGATGCCGCCTTCAAGGAGAAATTCGCCCAGGCCGTCACCCTCGTCGACCGGCACATGGACGACATGGCGTTCAACAAGGCCCTGCAGTCTATCTGGGAACTGGTCAGCGCCGCCAACAAGTACATCGACGACACCGCCCCATGGGCCCTGGCCAAGGACGAGGCACAACGCGGCCGCCTCGGCAGCGTCATGTATAATCTTCTCGAGGGAACCCGCATTATCGCCTTGTTGGTCGCGCCGTTCATGCCCGACACGGCCGCAAGCATCCTCGACACCCTCGGCTGCGACTCTGAAAATCTCAGCCTTGAGGGGCAGGACCAGTGGGGCGGCCTGCAGCCGGAAACGGCCATCGAGAAAGCCAAGCCCCTGTTCCCCCGCATCGAGACCGAATAGTCAGCGACAAAACAATACGGCAGCAAACCCCGGGGCGCATGGCGCCCCGGTCTTTTTTGGAGGACCCGGATGACCAGCTCACTGCCATCCCTGATCGATACCCATGCCCACCTGGACAGCGACCAGTTCGACACCGACCGCAGCGATGTCCTGGCAAGGGCCGCCGAAAACGGCATCAGCCATATCCTGAGCGTCGGCTGCGACCTCGAAAGCTCCCGGCAGAACATCGCCCTGGCCAAAGCGCACCCCAACATCTATGCATCGGTCGGCATTCACCCCCACGACGCCCCCCAGGCGACCCCGGATGGCATCGCCGAGCTTCGCCGGATGGTGCATGAAAATGACAAGATCGTCGCCATCGGCGAAATCGGTCTCGACTTCTATCGCGACCGGGCCCCCAGGGAGAGGGGGCGTCCTGCACTGCTTCAGCGGTGATGCCGCCATGGCCAGGGAGTGCATCGACCTCGGCTTCTACATCTCTTTTCCGGGGACCATCACCTACCCGAAAAATGACGCGGTCCGCGATGTGGTGCGCAGCATCCCGGTCGACCACCTGCTGGTGGAAACCGACTGTCCCTACCTCTCCCCCCAGGGGTTCCGAGGCAAGCGCAACGAGCCGGCCCGGGTCAGGCTGACGGCTGAAAAGGTAGCCGAGGTCAAGGGCCTTACCATCGAGGATGTGGCCCGGGTAACGACCCTGAACGCCCACCGGCTGTTCGGCATCGGCGAGATCGACCAGGCGACCAAGATCGCCTATGCCATTCGCCATTCCCTCTACCTGAACATCACCAACCGCTGCACCAATGCCTGCACCTTTTGCGCGAAGTTCAAGGATTTCACGGTCAAGGGGCATCAGCTGCACCTCGAACATGAACCGGACTTCGATGCAGTGGTCAGGGCCATCGGCGACTTAGGGGACTACGAAGAAGTGGTTTTCTGCGGTTATGGCGAGCCCCTCATCCGGCTCGACCTGGTCAAGCGCCTCGCCGAATGGCTACACAGCCAGGGGGTCAAGGTGCGCATCAACACCGACGGCCAGGCCAACCTGGTTCATGGTCGAAACATCGTACCGGAACTGGCCGGCCTGGTCGATTCGATTTCCGTTTCCCTGAATGCCCCGGATGCCGAAACCTACCAGCAGATCTGCCGTTCGAGCTTCGGCCCCAACGGCTACCAGGCGGTCAAGGAGTTTATCGCCGAAGCGGCCAGGCTCATCCCCTGCGTTACGGCTACGGCGGTCACCCTGCCCGGGATCGATATCGACCGGTGCCGAAAAATCGCCGAGGAGCTGGGCGTCAACTTTCGCGCCAGAGAATACAACGAGGTCGGATAACCTCACTGAAACAAAAAGCCAGCCCGAGGGGCTGGCTTTTTGTTTCAGTGCTAACGTTTGCGTCTCAGGCCTTCAACGAAACTGCGGTAGGCGTCTTCGCCTGAATGAAACCTGCCAAACTTCACTCCCATCCCCCCCTTGGCCTTGTAGACCATTTGCGCAGGGATGCGCCTGGCCCACCGGACCCGCCCCTCAACGACGATTTTTTCCTGTTCGGCCATCTCGATCTCTATAGTAACGAGCGTACCGGGTGGCTGGGCCGCGGCGGTGCGAAGAAACAATCCGTCTTCGGTCATATCGTCGGTATACCCCATGCGCTTTTTACCATTTTCAACAAAAGTCACCTTGATGCGTTTGCGAAGTCGCGCGCCCAGCCTCTTATCAGCCATGCTGCCCCTTTCAGAAGAATTTCCCTATGCAATTACGGCTAACTACAGCCAGCCCTTCGAAACGACATGAACCTAGCCACTGCCGATCACAACAGCAAAGAGTCGCCTGCACCCCAAGATACAGGTAGCTTTGCAAGAACCGGCATAACTCATGGCTCTACAGTGTAACCGCGAGCCCGCGAAACTCAACTCTTCGTTCTAGCAAGAGGCTCTCATTTCCTGAACCGCCGTCCGGGCAATTGCTCATCCCCTGTCCAGGGATGAGGAGCCTTGCAGGGCCCCACCCTGGAGGCATAGGGGCAGTCGGCCGGAAGGACGCCCAGGCGAATGATTTCAGGCGTCAGGGCCGCACATCCCGGTCGGGCCAGATGCCGGTTTTCATAGACGGTGCAGAGGCCCGAAGACACTTCGAGCTTTTCACAAGGCTCATCGGTATAGTAGACTTCCCCTTCGAATTCGATTTTTTCGTAGCAGCAGCGCCCACAACGTTGACATAGCGCTTCCCAGGCTTCGGATTCGGATTGGGACATGACGTTCTTCTCCTTCAGTTGGTATGAGTCCCCCCCCGGACGTAAGGGGTCTGTTGAATCGGTCGTTGGCCCACACTCCGACCAACAACGTATCCAATGTTTCAGGCAAGGTCAACCCCCATCCAAAACCACTGTACCCCGTGAAATTATTGATTGACAAAAACACAAAAAGACCCTATATATTTAGTTTCTAAAAAGCAAAAAACACAGCTTACGCAAGGAGGCAACACCCATGCAGTGTCAAACTGTTCTTCCCGGTACCGAGTGTACCTTTTGGTCTAAAAAAGGTTGTATTTTCGAAGGCAGCAGCTGCCAAAACGTCATCGAGGCCTGTGAAGGCTGCGAGCGTATCGTAGATGGCTCCATCGGCCCTGTCTGTTCGGTCGCTCCGGCTCCTCTGGCCAAATGGGGCCAGGGCCTTTGCAACTTCGCCACCCACCAGAAAGTGGAGATCAAGACGGACGACGTCAAGGTCAACCCGCTCAAGGCCTCCAAGAAGGCAGCAGCAGGCAAGAGGTAACAAACTCTTCCACACGCCACTGTCTGGTAAAGAAAAACCTAAAGGGCAGCCGAGTAATCGGCTGCCCTTTATTTTATTTTGACAGCCTAACCCGCCTCAACTACTGGAAAAGGACAAACAGCAACGGCAGAACAAATGCGGTCATCAGCCCATTCAGGCCGATAGCCAAACCGGCCAGGGCGCCTCCGAGACGGTCGACCTCCAGCATGCGGGCCGTTCCGATTCCGTGGGCGGCCGTTCCGACCGCAAGCCCCGTGGCGGCATGCCCACGGATTCCGACCAGCCGGCAGAACTCGGGTCCGCAGATCGCCCCGATACAGCCGGTGAGCACCACAAGCCCTGCCGTCAACGGAGCGATGCCGCCGATCTTTTCGACAATGCTGATGGCGATCGGCGTCGTTACCGACTTGGGTGCCAGCGAGAGCACCACCTCCCGACTCCCCCCAAGGAGCCAAGCCAGCCCTGACGCGGATACGATCGATGCGATGGCCCCGGCAAAAACGCCAATGAGAATCGGAGCCTTGCGGGCGAGGATCTCTTTGCGGCGGGTGTACAGCGGCACGCCGAGGGCCACCACCGACGGCCCGAGGAGAAAGAGTATGTATTGGCCCCCTACGGCATAGTCATCGAAAGGGATGTCGAACAGGAGCAGCAGGGCGATGATGCCGGCGATCGAGACCGCCACCGGGTTGAAGAAAATACGGCGGGTTCTGCGATAGAGATGCTGAGCCAAGGCGTAAGCCAGCAGGGTCACCCCGACACCGAAAAGGGGCGACGCAAACAGATTATCGGTCATTGCCCCCCCCTCTTCTCGAGCCAGTCGGCCACCTTGCCGGTAACCGCCATCACCACGAAAGTACTGACCACCGTCGCTGTGACGATCGGCAGCCATTGAGCGGCAATGAGGTCGAAATAGACCATCACTCCGACCCCGGCCGGCACGAAAAAGAGCGCCAGGTGCGACAGCAGCAGCTCTGCCGCCTCCTCAACCCACTCCAAACGGACCACCCCGGTGCAAAGAGCCGCCAGGAGCAGGGCCATTCCAAGGACATTCCCGGGCACGGGAATGTCGAAGCTTCTCGAGAGAACCTCACCGACAACCTGCAGCAGTATCAGAATGGCAAACCCGACAACCATAACCCCGCACCATCAGTCAACAGGCTGTCGCCCGAAGACGGTTTTTTTTGCTTTCAGTCCGAAAACCGAGTCGCGTCCCCCCGGGGTTTCCGGGTGGCCCGCAGCTACATCTCGTTCTGCAGCCCTTCGATCACCGCCTTGACCTCGGCCCGAATCTCCTCCGATCCGGGCGAATGCTCGAGCCTGAGGAATTCGGCAAAGCACTGCAGCGCCTCTTCGTCCATTTCCTGATCGAGGCAGATATTGCCGAGAGTCAGGTAGGCAAAGGCGAAGCCCGGGTCGAGCTTGACCGCCTCGCGGCATTGCCCTTCCGCGGCGGCCAAATCGCCGGTGTCGTAGAAGATTTCCGCAAGATTGAAATGCCCCTGCGGGTCTTCCGGATCGGCAGCGAGGGCCTTTTTGAAGAGTGCGATCGCCTCTTCGTTTTTTCCGCTGGCATAAGCCACATCACCGAGCGAGTTGAGAGCAAATACCGACTCCGGTTCGATGGCCAGGGCCTTTTTGTAGCACTCGTCTGCGAGTTCCAACTCTTCACGACTGTAGTACACCAGGCCCAGGCTGACCAGCGCTTCTGCCTCTTCCGGGTCAGCCTCGATGATGCGACGGTAGGTCTCGATCGCCCGGTCAGCCATCTGCGACTCAAAGTAGGCGTCCCCGAGGGCATAAAGGATATCGATATCGGTGGCATCAAGGGCCGCAGCCTTCTGCAGCGATGCCACGGCATCCTTGGACTTCCCGGCCTCCCCCAACGCTTCACCGAGCAGAAAGTGACACTCTGCCGCCTCGGGAAACTCCTTTACCGCCTTGCGGAAAGCCTGAATGGCCTCGTTGAATTCGCCGCTGTCCATTGCCCGGCGTCCCTTCATGAGAAGTCTGTCCATTTCCTGCATCTTCATTTCCTTTATATATGATCGCTATAAATTGACTCAACATCGTTGCCCGACAACCCCTTGAAACCGAGCGCCTTTTGGTAACTCAAAAACTCTGATAATCCCTTAAGGCCCTGCCCCGCTCAATCCTCCTCCAACCCGTCAAGCAGTCCCCAGGGCGAGGTATCGACCTTGCGCGCTCTGACTCCCAAAGCCGTTTCCAGCTCCCCAAGGGTTAAATCATCCAGGAACACGTCCTCGCCCTCTTTGAGCATGACATCAGGTATCAGCAGGAGCGACCCAAGGGGGCGTCCTTTGAGCTGATCGATAATATCCTGTCCGGAGATCAGGCCGGTGACGGTGACCTGCCCGCCGAAAAACCGGTTTTCAATAACGTGAAGGTGAATGCGGGCCCCGGTTTTGCCGGCAAGGCGCGAAACGAAGCTTGAGATCTCAACGGCCGCCGACTCTCCGGTTACGGTAGAAACCTCGACATCGAGGGGACCGGCCTCCTCAATGACAAAGTCGGCCTCATCGCGGAAAAGGGGGAGCAGCCCGACCCCGTTTTCAATCTGGGAAAAATTTTCATAACTGTCGACGTCTGGAAAATCGACTCCGGCCTTGAGGTAGTATTCATCCGCAACAAAAACAAACCGGGTGCCGCATTCTTTGAAATAGCGTTCCTGGAAACCCTGAACCGTTTCGATCAGTTCACGGGCCTCATTCTCGGTCGGTACGCGCAGAGCAGGCAGCCCCTGGCGATGCCCGGTCAGACCGACAGGGACGATGGCCAACGACAGCACCTGCGGGTGCAGCCCGTAGAGGTCCTCGATGGTGCGCGCAAGGATCTCCCCGTCATTAACCCCGGGGCAGACGACAATCTGGCTATGGATCTGAATGCCGGCCGTGGTCAGCCGCTGCAACAGTTGGAGAATCGGCGGTCCGCTGCGACCAATCAACCGGCGGCGGATCTCCTCGTCGGTGGCATGCACGGAAACATAGAGGGGCGAGAGGCGCTGGTCGATGATGCGCTCGATATCCCCCTCATCGACATTGGTGAGGGTGACATACGATCCGTACAAAAAAGAGAAGCGATAGTCCTCGTCTTTGACGTACAGCGTCTTGCGCATCCCCCCTGGCAACTGATGAACAAAGCAAAAAATGCAGTTATTGCCGCATTCGGCAGGCTCTGGGTGTGGAACATCGATTCCGAGCGGCTCGTCGGCGTCTTTTTCGAACTCGAGTTCCCACACCTCTCCGTCCGCCTTGCGAATTTCCAGGCACAGCTCTTCGCCACGGGCAAGAATGAGATAATCGAGCAGATCCTGCACCGGTTGCCCGTTGATCGAAACCAGGGCATCCCCTGAAGTAATTTCGAGCTCTTCGGCGATACTCCCTTGAAACACATCAACAATCTCAAGCATTAAACTCTTCTCCAGAATCGATTTCGACTCCGTAAAATGACGATTTACGATACCGGCGAATGCCGTGTTTGAGCAACACATTCACCGAAGCGGCTACCGGGACGGCGAGGAGCAGTCCCAGAAAACCGAACAGTTCTCCGCCAACAAGCACAGCCAGGATGGTGGCCAGTGGATGCAGGCCGACGCGATTGCCGACAATCCGCGGGGTAATTACAGACCCCTCAAGCGCCTGCACCGCACCGAAAAACCCCAGGACCAGCAGTGGGTGAAGCAGGTCATGGAACTTGACCACCGCCATGGTGCCGGCAACCACAATTCCTATCAAAGTCCCAAGATAGGGGATGATAAAACCTATGCCCGACAGCAGGCCGATGACGAAGGGCATATCGATGCCGATCATCATCAGACCAATACTGTACAAAATGCCCAAAATCATACAGACAGTCAACTGGCCGCGAATAAAGCCCCCCAGGACGACGTTGACTTCCTGCCCTACGGATATGGTCTTCCCCCTGACACCGGAAGGCAGTAGATCGATGGCTGCATCTTTCAGGTGGTCAAAGTCCCGAAGCAGATAAAAGAGGTAGAGGGGAATGATAAAATACCCCAGAAGAGCCAGGAAGAACCTCAGGGTGGAACCGAAGGCCTTGGAGAGAAAGACCGCCACCTGGTTGACGAGGTCAAAGGAGAGGTTGCGCGCCCCGGCAAGAACTTTGTCGAAAAGCCCCTGCAGGTCCTGCTCACCGGAGATGCCGAGCCATTCAAAGACCGGCTTGGGAATCATCCGGTAGAGGGTGTCCACATAGCCTGGCAGCGCCTGGTTCAACGAAACAATTTCGGCTTTAATGGTGGGAACCAGAAAACCTAGCAGCAGTGCGGCCACAAGAAGGAAGAGGCCAAAAACGAGGCCGACCGACAGGTTGCGCGACACTCTTTTCTCCTCCATCCAGTCCACGGCGGGGTCGAGAAAATAGGCCAGGATCAGAGCAAGAAGAAAGGGGATAAAGATGGAGCGAATCAGGTAAAAAAAGCCGACCAGCAGCAGCACCAGCACGACGGAGAGACAGGCGATCCAGATTTTCCGGTTCATGACACGAAGGGTCCTCACAGGCAGTCTATCCCCCAAACCGCGTCTGAGCGGCAGCGCCCGGCCTCACGGTCACTGGTCGGAAAGCCTGGGAGATCATTACACAAAAGCAAGATCCCGGACCACGGATATCTCCGCAGGGTCCGGGACCTTAAGGCTTTTCAGCATGTCCCGCGCACAGCTTCGGCTCAGTCTTTGCCGCCGTGCAGTCGGAACGATCCGTCGGAGGATGTGATTGACGAGATGGCGTGCTTGTAAAGGAGAATATCGCCCCCGCTTTCAACGAGCAGGCAGAGTCTTGGCCATGTCCGCTCCTTCTGTGGTGCATAAAATGTTCAATTAATAACTGGATTCTAGCAGACTCTCTCCAGGAATCAACCCAAATAATTGATTTATCTGCCCGAAACCAGGTCAACTGCCGTTTGGCGTAACGCCTGGAATTACGCTGAATCAGGGCTACCGTCTCGTCGACATCGGCATTACCATAAAGATAGCCGATTATTTCACGATAGCCAATGGTCTGTAAAGATTTGAGTTCGGGCGAATACCCCTGCTCAAGCAGGGAGCGAGCCTCTTCGACAAGGCCGGCCGCCATCATCTGCTCGACCCGGGCGTTGATTCGCTCATACAGAAGACTTCTCTCGGGGCTGATACCGATACTGAGGGTCCGATAGGGGCGCTCGCCGAAAGCGTGTTCGGCCTGCCACTCGGAGAGACGCTTGCCGCTGAGGCGATAAACCTCGAGCCCCCGAACAATGCGCACCAGATCTCCGGGGGGTAGCCGGTCGGCCAGAATCGGATCGACGCGCTCGAGCTCTTCATACAGACTCCCCTCCCCCCGCGAGGCCTCCAGAGCCAGCAACTCCTCCCGCAAAGAAGGATCGCAGGAGGGCGCCTCAAGCAGCCCTTCGGTCAATGCGCGGATATACAGCCCGGTCCCCCCGGCGACAACCGGCAGTTTCCCGCGGCAGCGAATATCGGAAATAGCCTCCCTCGCCAGCCGGACAAAGTCCCCTACCGAAAAGTCCTGGTCGGGATCGACCACATCGATCAGGTGATGGGGCACCCGGGCGCGCTCTTCTGGGGTCGCCTTGGCCGAGCCGATATCGAGCCCTCGGTAGACCTGGCAGGAATCGGCGGATATGACCTCGATGTCGAACTGGCCGGCCAGCTCAGAAACCAATGCGGTCTTTCCCGAAGCGGTGGGACCGCAGACGATGACCAGCGGCATACGGCCGTTATCCGTCGCACTCGAAAGCATCAGGCCCTCTTGAACATCTTCTCGATTTCACCGAGACTGTGGCGGATCATCACCGGCCGTCCATGGGGGCAATGAGCACTGAAATCGACCTGGTCAAGCTCCTTGAGCAGCCCCTTCATCTCCAGGTGCCCCAGGCCCTGATTGGCGCGCACCACGTTATGGCAGGCCATGAGAATCAAGACATCGTCGAGCGCCTCTTCGGCCAGGGCGCTTTTTCCGATAGTGGCCAGTTCGCCGGCTACATCGCAAACCAGCCTCTCCGCCTGGGAATCGCCGAGGAGTTGGGGGATCGCCTTAAGCGCGAACGACTTGCCCCCGAAGGGTTCGATGTCGAAACCGAGCCGGCGCAAGTCGTCAAGATGCTCCTCAAGGACGGCCGCTTCGTTGAAGTCGAGTTCGAGAACAGCAGGAAAAAGAAGCGCCTGGGTTTCAATCTGCCCGCGCTGAAACTGGGAACGAAGCCGCTCGAAGCCGATCCGTTCATGGGCGGCGTGCTGATCGATCAGCACCAGGTCGTCGCCATCCTGACAGAGGATATAACTCTGGCGATACTGGCCGATGACATGAAGAGATGAAAAGAATCCAGCGGGGCCCTCCTCGATCGCCTGGGTCGCGGCGGACGGAGCGTCGTATCGGGTGCCCTGCCCGGAAGCTTCCACCGCAGCGGCAAAGGATCGGCCTGCGTAGCCCTGCATGGCATCTTGAATCCGCTCCGGATACGAAGCGCTCCCCGCATCTCCTGCGCCGGGCTTGGCAAAAGGGGCGGACACCTGCTCAAGGGGGCGCGACTGAGGCGGTTCGACCGGGGCGACGGGCGGCGCGGTGTGCGGCTCGCCCCCCTCGCCAAGCCACGATGATGGGCGAAGAACCTCGCGGATAGATGAGGTGATAAAATCATGCACAAGGCGTTGGTCGCGAAAGCGCACCTCGTGCTTGGTGGGGTGCACGTTGACGTCGACCAGCGCCGGGTCGATCGACAGAAACAGGACGACGATCGGGTAGCGCCCCTTCACCAGCAGGTTGCGGTATCCGTCCATCAGGGCGTGCTGAACGACCCGGTCCCGGATGTACCGGCCGTTGATAAAGGTATATATCGAGCCGGTGGTCGAGCGATGAACCGAAGGCTGTGAAATGAAGCCGTGCAGGGCGAGATCGCCGCCGCCGTCAGATTCCAGCGGCAGCAGGTCTTTCAGGACCGGGCGGCCGAGCAGGGAGGAAAGTCGCTCTTCGAGCCGGCTCTGGCGGTACACCTCGATCAGCGAGCGGCCGTTGTGCAGCAGCCTGAATTTCACTGCCGGATTAGCCAGGGCCATCTTGGTCACCACGTCACCGATATGCCCGAGTTCGGTTTCATCCTTGCGGAGAAACTTTTTGCGCGCCGGGGTGTTGAAAAAAAGGTCGCGGATTTCAATGGTCGTACCACAGGGGCATCCGGCAGCATCGGCCCTTTTGATTGTGCCCCCCTCGGCGTAAATTTCCCAACCCTCTTCAGAGGCTTCGTTGCGGGTCCGCAACAGAAAACGGGACACCGATGCGATCGAGGGCAGAGCCTCGCCGCGAAACCCCAGAGTGTTGAGGGAGAAGAGGTCTGCCTCGGTGGTGATTTTGCTGGTGGCGTGCCTTTCAAGACATAAAAAGGCATCATCACGGTTCATGCCACAACCGTCATCGGATATACGGATAAGCTTTTTGCCGCCCTTTTCAATTTCGATGCAGATATCCGTCGCTCCGGCATCGAGGGAATTCTCAAGGAGTTCCTTGACTACCGATGAAGGACGTTCAACGACTTCCCCGGCAGCAATCTGGTTACACAGGACCTCGGGAAGGATCTTTATCATCTGCGCCATTTACGACTGGTCTCCAAACAGTGAAAATAAAACGACGGCCGGGATCTCCGGCCGTCGTCAGGTCAACGGATGGAACGTCCGCTCTGCTAAAAGGCGTCTTCGAGGCGGTCAAGCATACTGTCGATGTCATCCAGGTCGCCGTGACTTTCAAGCCCGCCGGGAACCGATGAGGCATTGCCCAGCAGTCCAAGATCACCGGCGGCGCTGTGCACAATTTTCAAATCGACGGTATCGAGCTTGCGCAGGTAGGCCTCAAACAGACAATTGTCGCACAAGGTGTTGATCAGACGAGGCACACCACCGGAATAACGGTGGATCACCGGCACGGCGTCCGCGGCAAACATCATCTTCCGGGCGCCAGCAACCCGCAGCCGGTGCTTGATATACGATTCGGTAATCTCAAGGGCGAGGGATTGAAGATGAAACTTGACCGCGACCCGCTGGGCCAGGGGCTCGTCAAGGCTCAGACATTCCTCGACTTCGGGCAGGCCGAAAAAGACGATATTGAGCAGTTTTTTTCCGGGGATCTCGAGATTCAGCAGGCCGCGGAATTCCTCCATGAGCTCACGGGTCTGCAGCATCTGTGCTTCATCGATCAGAACGACGGCTTTCTTGCCTTCGGCATCGATTTCAAGCAGACGCTCGTACAACTGCTTGAGCAGTTGCAGGCGGTGGGGAGCCGGGTCGTCGACGCCGAGCTGCATGGCGATGCGGGTCAGGATCCACTCGGGGGTGATCCCCGAGTGCACCATCACCAGCAGAGACGACTCGTAGCGCTCTTCGGGAAGGTTGTCGAGCATCCGCCGGGCCAGAGTGGTCTTACCGGTGCCGACACCGCCGATGGTAACGGCCAGCCCCTTGTTGGAATCGACCGCGTACATGAGCCGAAGCAGGGCCTGACTGTGCTGTTCGCTGTCATAGTAAAAACGGGCATCGGGGGCATTGGAAAAGGGTTCCCGCTGCAGTCCGAAATGCTCTGAATACGCCATAATGTAAGTCCGACCTCAGTTAAGGGTTTCAGACATAGGAAACACGATTCTTCTTGTCGCCTGCGGAACTATCGTTGTCATCCTCCGGATCATCCAGACCAAGCTGCGCTTTAAGCGCCTCAATTCTTTCTCCGACATTTCTGAAAAACATGTCGGAATCCGCAACATTCCGGTACTCCTCCAAGGCGTCAAGAGGCCGCCCCCAGGCTTCGTACAGCAGGCCCAGCTCGAAGGACAGGCTGATCCGCTGAACCTCGCTGAGCCCTTCGCTTTCAAAACCGTATTTGAGGGTTTCCTCCGCCGATTCGAACTCCCCCTTTTCGACAAAACACATCCCTTTGAGGGTGAGGCAGTCTACGGTTCGAGCTGGGTCCCGCATAGCATGGTCGAATTCCGCAATGGCGTCTCCAATAAGGCCCATTTCCTTGTAGGCGATTCCAAGATTGTAATGCGCCTCGGCATCGTCGCTGTCAATCTGGGCCTCAACGCCCTTTTTGAACTTGGAGAATTCCCCTTCCAGGCCAAACCGGTCGTTTCGGGACGAGGTGGATTCAGACTGGGGAATGTCGATTTCATCAAGGACTTCAGAGGCGAGATCGAAGAACCCTTCGCCGGAGTCTTTGCCGGCGGACTCGCTGCGCAAACCGCGGATCTGCTCAAGCATCTCGCTGACCGCGGAGGCCTCAGGTGCGCTCTCGAGCAATTTGCCGCAAATGGCTTCAGCTTCGTCGAACAGCCCCTGCTGAACGTAGAAGGTTGCCTCCTCGAGACTGCTTTCGATTTCCGCGGGACTGCAGGCTACGGGCTGAGATGCTTCCTCCTCGACATCGAGGGCCAGGTCGAGATCGCCACCCTCCCCATCGCCAGGTGCACTGCCGGCCGAGGCCGTGATTTTCTCAAGGTCCTCATCGGCGGAAAGATCAGCCTCTTGGACTTCTGCAACACCCTCGATCTCCACCTCGGTCAGGCTGAGTTCTTCAAGATCCTCATCCAGGTCGAAGTCGAGGTCGAGGTCGAGATCAAGCTCCACGTTCTCGTCCTCGGGCGCGGCATTCTGCTCATCCGTTTCGGCGGTCTCCTCGAGAAAGGAGAGGGACATCTCCTCTTCAGGTTCTTCCAAAGATTCCGAATCGCCCTGGGACTCGACCACCGAGGCCAGATCGGCGGCCACATCTTCCGGCATGTCGATATCGGCCTCGTCCCCGGATTCGGGGGGGGAGGCACCGTCCTCCACGAGGGACGTGGCCTCAGCGGGAGCAGGCTCTTCCTCACTCTCGCCTGAAGAGAGGACGTCAAACAATTTGCCCCCCTCGCCTGTGGCCTCGTAAATAGTGTGCAGGGAGGCAACAACCCGCTCTTCATCCGGCAATTGTTCACGGAGTTGCTCGTAATAAAGCTTAAGGGCGCCGAGCTGGTCCGCCTCGAGAAAGGATGATTTATGCTCTTCGAGCAGATCCAGGGCTTTCTGATGGCTTTTGCCGTCGAGACAGGACAGGATCTGCTTCTGACGCAACGAGAGATCTCCGGGGGTCTCCTCCAGCAGGCTCTCGAGGATCTGGAACTCTTCCTCGTAGTCGCCCCTCTGGTGATAGCCGAGAGCCAGGGAGCGCAGGGCCCCACCATGAGAGGGGTCGGCCTGCAGGAGTTCCTGCAGCAGGGCAATCCCCTTGTCGGTTTCCCCCTGCGTGATCAGGGCTTCGCCTAAACCGGCTATAATGGCAGGCTCATCCGGGAAAAGGTTGTAGAAGATCTCGTGAAGCTTCAGGATCTTTGCGCCCTGCCCTTTCTCCTGCAGAACAGCGAGGACCTCCTGAAAATCTTCGAGAGCCTCATCCTTCATCTCCATCAGGCCGTAGACCTCGGCGAGTTTGACCCGGATGTTAAGATTTTCGGGGTCGATTTCCTTCATTTTTTGCAGGACGCCGACAATCTCCTCGGTGTCATGCTTTTTTTCATAGTAGACGACCAGGCTCCGGTATTCAGCCAGGGCGTTGCCGATCAACCCCTGCTTGCAGTTGAGCTCAGCCAGGCGATGATACACCTCGACCTTGGTCGGATCGATCTTCTGTATCTGCTTGAAAACGGCGATCGCCTTAAGATAAAAGCCGTTGTCGGTATAATACTTGCCGACTTTCTCGAACTCCTCTATCCCCTGACGGGCGTTGCCGGAGCGATTGTAGAGCTCCGCCAGTTTCTGCCTGTTTCGGACATCGTCGGGGGCCAGGCCGAGTACCTTCTCATAGTCTTTGATGGCCTTGGCGATCTGCCCTTTTTGAAGACTTTTCTGGGCTGACGCTATTAATTTATCTTTCTTCTGCAATATCTTCACCCGCAAGTCAGAATTTGATTGAGCATCTGTCGAACTTAAACTATCAGCGGCAAAACTGTCAAGGGAAACAGGATATTTGCCCCCCAAAGAACGCCCCGAACCACCAGGGGTTTTTACCGTTTACAAGATAGACTCGTCTGCCGCCGTCACAGCCCTTTGAGGCGCATGATTTCCTGCCCGCTCAGCTTGCGATAGCGCCCGGGGGCCAGGGCACCGAGCTCGAGAAAGCCCACCTGCAGTCGCTGCAAACGGCTGACCGGGTGCCCGACCGCCTCGAACATCCTTCGCACCTGCCGGTTGCGCCCTTCATGAATGGTGATTTTGACCCAGGAGTGACTCCCCACCTGTCGGACCCGTTCGACTTTGGCCGGAGCCGTTATGCCGTCCTCGAGACGGATCCCGTTCGCCAGAAGACCGGCCTGCGCAGAACTTAGGACGCCACGAATACGCGCCAGGTAAACCTTGTCGACATTGTGCCGCGGGTGGGCGAGGTGATTGGCCAGGTCCCCGTCGTTGGTCAGCAACAGCAGGCCGCTGGTGTTCAAGTCGAGCCTACCCACGGGGAAAAGGCGCAGCGGGAGATCTTTGACCAGATCGGCCACAACAGGGCGCCCCTGCGGGTCGCGCATGGTGGTCACATAGCCGACCGGCTTATGCAACAAAACACAGACCTTATCCTCTTCGCTCTTTAACGGGCGGCCGTCGACGGCGATGCGATCGCATCCCGGGTCGGCGGATTCCCCCAGCGAAGCCACCCGACCGTTGACCGTCACCCTCCCGGCCTCGATCCATCTTTCGGCTTCCCGCCGGGATGCCAGGCCGGAACTGGCCATGATTTTCTGCAAACGCTGCTTCATTATACTCCATCGACTCGAACCCACTCGAACAGGGGCTTTTCAGTCCGTTTTTTTTTCGGAGGCTTCAAGGGGAAGCTCTCCGGAAATCTCCATACCGGGCAAATCGGCCCCCTCAAGACTCAGCTCGCTGAACTCTTTTAGAGTCGGCAGTCCGGAAAGGTCCTGCAGGCCGAACAACTCCAAAAATTCTCGGGTGGTTCCGTAGATGATCGGCTTGCCCGGAACGTCCTTTTTACCAAGAATGCGCACCAGGTGCTTATCTAGAAGGGTTTTGACCACACCTCCGGAATCGACGCCGCGCAGATATTCGACTTCGGCCCGGGTGATCGGCTGGCGATAGGCAATTATAGCAAGTGCTTCGAGCGCAGCCCGGGAAAAGCGAAAAGGCTTGTTTTTACTCAGTCGTCTGACCCAGTCCCCGTACTCGGGGGGGGTGCGGAACTGAAACCCGCCCGCGACCTCCTCGAGATAGAATCCGCGCTTATCCCGCTGATAGTCGCTCCTCAGATCATCCAGAATTTCAACAACCACCGCGCGCTCCAGATCGAGCGCTTCGGCAATACGCTCGGCCGGCAACGGAGAATCCGAGACGAAAACCAGGGCCTCCACGACCGGTTTCATTTCATGCATAACCGAGCGCGTCCTCTTCAAGGTCAAAAGCACTCAAAGCATCGGTTGGTACGGCAGGAAAGAGCCAGATAGTGCCATACCGGGTATGCTGCAAAAGTTTGACCAGTTTCATCTTGACCAGTTCGAGTATGGCCAGAAAAGAGACCACAACCTCCGATTTCCCGGGGGGCGAAGGAAGCAGCTCCGCAAAGGCGAGGCTCTCTTTGCCGGCCAGAAGACTCAGAATCTGGTTGATGCGATCGGTGACCGACAGCTGATCTGCCGTCACTTCATGGCAGGCCTCGGGCGGGTCATGCCGGAGCAGGGAACGCAGCGCCTCGACGAGATCGTAAATACCGACCGAGGTGAATTCATCATCTTCCTGAACGGCGAGATCGGGCGCGGGAAATTTGCGAGCAAAGACATCGCGGCCGAGAATCTCATGGGCATCGAGGGCCACGGCCCCTTCTTTGTATTTCTGGTACTCGAGCAGTCGCCTGACCAGTTCGGCTCGCGGGTCTTCCTCTTCCACCTCTTCGACCTCCTCCTCGCTGGGAGGAAGAAGCATGCGCGACTTGATATAGACAAGAGTCGAGGCCATGACCAGGAATTCGCCGGCCACATCGAGGTTCAGGCTCTTCATGGCATCGAGAGTGGCCAGGTACTGCCCGGTAATCTCTGCAATCGGGATATCGTAGATATCCATTTCGTGCTGTTTGATTAGATGCAGCAGGAGGTCGAGAGGCCCTTCAAAATTCTCAATTTTAATATCGTACGGCATACCGGCGGGAGACTCAGTGACTGAACAGGAAATTAACGACGCGAACCACCAGGTCGATATCTTTGCCGGCCAGAAACTGGACGACATACCCGATAGCCGGCTGCAGAACGACCCGCCAGGCGGGGGTGGCAAAAATAAGAAAAATGAGGATGACGAACCCGAACGCCTCGAAGCGGGCCAGAAAGTCTCCCTGCTTTTCCGGGAGCAGGCCGATCAGCACCCGGCCGCCATCGAGGGGGGGAATCGGCAGCAGGTTGAATACGGTGAGGATAACATTTATATACAGGCTGAACGCCGCCATAAGGCCAAGCGGCTGCAGAACATTAGCACCACCACCATCGGCGGGAAGGACGCCGTACAGGTAGCTGACGCCCTTGAGCACCAGCACCGACAAAAGAGCCAGGCTCAAATTGGTCACCGGGCCGGCCAGGGCGACCCACACCATGTCCTGTTTCGGCTTACGCAGGTTGCCGAAATTAACCGGCACCGGTCGGGCCCAGCCAAAGCCGACAAAGAGGAGCGCCACCGTACCGATGGGATCGAGGTGCTTGAAGGGGTTAAGAGTCAGGCGCCCGAGAAGGCGGGCGGTTGGATCACCGAGGCGTTCTGCGATGTACCCGTGTGCGACTTCGTGAAGCGTGATCGCAAACAGGGCCGGGACCAGCATGATAGAAATTTTAGCCAGAATGCTTTCCATGTACCAGGGACCGATCGGGGAAAAGAGGTTGCCCAGTTTTACCAGATGGGGGCCGGAAAGTCAATGAAAGCCAGGGGACAGAGGCGGGCGTCCAGCGCCCTCGGCGAGAGAGAAAGACATGTCTCAGAGGCCAGAAAGGTAGCGTTTTTTCACCAGGAGGGTTTCATCATCGACGGTCGCCACTTCCCCGTCCAGCCTGGCCATGAGCAGGTGATCGAGAATTTCCTTGTAAACCGGACCCGGTGCAATGCCGAGACTCTTCAGGTCATAACCGCTCAGCTGGCAGGATGCGCTACGAAGATGACTGAAATAGCGGGAGATCCACCTGCGCACCTTCTCCTGCCGGCAACAGGCCATCATATAAACCAGCATCTCGGTGGAAAAATCATGCAGCCAGCGATACAGTTCGCTCTGCCGGGGCGGATTTTTACGCCGCAGGGCACGGTGCATTTTAGTGAGCGTGTAGTGAGCACGCTTGCGCTGGTCGCCAAAAACGGCGTGATAGCGGGTCGGAATTTCCAGCCTGCTGCAGATACTGTCGAGCGCTTCATCATCCAGATCCGACAGCAGACAGAGCAGGTAGACCTGCCAGCAGCGGAAAGAGTCTTCGGTATAGATAAAGCGGTACCACTGCACCGCATGGCTGGCCGCTTCGAAATTGTTGCGTTTTTTAGCATTAAGCGATAGGGCGGGATGGATGTATTTCAGCAGATTCAGCTCAGCCAGGCGGAACACCGCGGGAAGAGGGAGCGCCTCCTCGAAGATGATTCGCAGTTCGTTAAAGAGCCGGGTCCCTTTAACCCGATCGAGAAACCCCATCCGGACGGCACTGCGAAGCAAATGCTCGGTATGGGTGCCGAGCTGAAAGCCGAGGCGCTGCTCAAAGCGGACCGCCCGGAACACGCGGGTCGGGTCTTCGACAAAACTGAGATTGTGCAGAACACGCAAAACCTTGTCGTGCATGTCCCGCTGCGCGCCGAAAAAATCACGCAGATCGCCAAATTCACCCGGGCTCAGCGCCAGTGCCAGGGTATTGATGGTGAAATCCCTGCGGAACAGGTCGAGCTTGATCGAGGAATGCTCCACCGTGGGCAAGGCGCCCGGCTCGAGGTAGTACTCCATGCGGGCCGAGGCAACGTCGAGCTTGAAACCATCGGGAAAAATGAGCACCGCCGTTCCGAACTTGCGGTGCTCGCGCACCCGGCAGTGATAGCGCCGGGCAAAAGCTTTGGCAAACAGGATGCCGTCCCCCTCGACGACGACATCGAGATCGAGGTTCTCCATTTCGAGCAGCAGGTCGCGGACGAACCCGCCGACGGCAAAGACCGGCATCCCTAACTCATCACCAACCGTCCCGCAGTCTTTCATGATTTTAAGAATCGCAGCGGGCAGACGCAGCTTGATCAGGCGTTCAACGTGACGCTTTCGCATCCCCTGCCCGGAATTGTCGGGACCGAGGCCGATTTCGGGGCGGCGTGCGGATCGTACCCCCGAGACCATGTGGCGCAGCAGGTCGGTGCGGGTAATGGCCCCGACCAGCTTGCCTCGCTCCACTACCGGGACGAACCGCTGGTTACGTTCAACAATGAGGTCCTTGAGAACGTCCACGGTTGCCGCAGGCGAGACGGTGGCAAAATCGCCGCTCATGTATTCCTTGACCAGCACATTGGCCAGCCGGTGATGGGCCGCCCTCTCCACCACGTGGCGGGTTATAATGCCGACGACGGCCTCTTTTCTAAGCACCGGGAGGGCATTGAGCCCATAGCGGGTGAGGGTTCTTCGCACATCTTCGACGGTGGCCTCTTCGGAAATCGTCTTGACCGGGTACGACATCAGATGCCGCGCCTCCCAGTGCGGGTTGACATGGCGATGCAAGATATCGGGCAGGGCCTCGAGCACCTGCACCAGGGTCATGTTTCTGACGGTACCCGAAGCGGCGTAGGGGTGCCCCCCTCCCCCCAACTCCGCCAGCATCTCGCCGACCGGCGCCTCGGGGATGCGCGACCTGCCAACCAAAAAAACCCTCCCCTCCATGCGCACGGCGATAATCAGCACATCGAGGTGCTGCATGTCCTTGAGCTTGTGGGCCAAGACCGCGATGTCGGGGACAAAATGATCGACGGAGGCATGAGCGACGGTGATATCGACACCGTTGATGTTGAGAACGGTACAGGAATTGATGAGTTCGTGCAGAAGCGCCACCTGATCGGCGGTCAACTCCTGAATCAGGAAATCGGACACCGTGCTCAAGCTGGCGCCGTGTTTCAACAAATAGGCCGCCGCCTGGTAGTCCTCCTCGGTGGTCGAAGAGAAGAGCAGGCTGCCGGTATCTTCGTAGAGCCCAAGCATCATCATGGTCGCCTCGTCGGCAGTGGGGGCGATCCCCTTTTCCATGAAGAGCTGAGTTAAAATCGTAACAGTGGCACCAACAGGGCGGATGACCTGAAGACTCCCCTGCAACGCCCCTGGAACATCGGGGTGATGGTCGTAGATATGAACATCGACCTCCGGCCGCATCGCCACAGCGCCAAACGCGCCAATCCGGCCGGCCTGACGGACATCGACCAGGATCAGCCGGGTTACCGCGTCGAGATCGATATCTTTGACCCGCTTGAAACTGTGGGCGTAGTAGGCGCTCTTGAGGAAGAATTCCCTGAGACTGCGCTCCTGAGATCCGGCAAAGACCATTTCGGCCCCAGGGTACAGCTTCTTGGCGGCGATCATGGCGCCAAGGCAGTCGAAATCTGAATTGATGTGGGTGGTGATGACTTCCATAAAACACTCGGGGGCTAGGGGCTGGGGTTTAGGGGCTGGAGGTCGGAGAATCCATGTTTTATGACGTTTCCAGTCCCCAGTCCCGCATTTAATGTGTTATGGCTTTTCCAGCCCCGATCCTTGCCTTGCCCCAGCCCCCAGTCCCCACTCAAGGCTCCAAACTGCCAATTACTTCGCGGATATCGCGGATGCCCTCTTCCACGCAGAAGGCGGAGAGGCCTTCGGCGACGTCGAGCATGGCCCGGGGATCGACAAAGTTTGCGGTTCCGACCTGGACTGCGGTAGCGCCGACGATTAAAAACTCCAGCGCATCATGGGCTGTGGCAATACCGCCGACACCGATAACCGGAACGCTGACCGCCTGGACAACCTGGTGCACCATCCGGACCGCCACGGGACGCACCGCTGGGCCCGACAGACCGCCGGTGCGATTGGCCAATCGGGGACGGCGGCTTTTTACATCGACCGACATCCCGGTCAGGGTGTTGATACAACAGATCGCGTCGGCACCGGCCTCTTCGGCCGCCCTGGCGATCACCGTAATATCTGTGACGTTGGGGGTCAGCTTGACAATCAGCGGCTTGCTGCTTTTGCTGCGGACCAGGGAAATGACCTCCGATGCGGCGCGGGGGTCGGTTCCGAAGACGATCCCCCCCTTTTTAACGTTGGGGCAGGAGATATTCAGCTCTAGCCCGGCCACTTCAGGGAGCTCGGCGAGTTTTTCAGCGACCTGGCCGTACTCATCGAGGGTGTTGCCGAAAAAATTGACGATCACCGGGGTGTCGACCGAGCGGAGAAAGGGGAGTTTATTTTCGATAAAGGCATCGATCCCAACATTCTGCAGACCGATAGCGTTAAGCATGCCGCCGCAGGTTTCGGCGATGCGGGGGGTCGGGTTGCCCGCCTTGGGGTTGAGAGACAGCCCCTTGGTAACGATTGCGCCGATGCCGCCCAGGTCAAGGTAAGGATCGAACTCCTCGCCGTAGCCGAAGGTCCCCGAGGCTGGCATGACCGGGTTGCGGAGCTTGATGCCGGCAATCTCGACCGCCAGAGAGGGGGGTTGGTTACTTTGCCTGTTCATCGCTGAAGATTCGTTCATGACTTACACCCCTCGCAAAATCCCGGTTCCTGTCCGGCCTTGTTCCAGTCGAGCTGCTCCGCATAGAAGACCGGGCCCTCTTTGCAGGTACACAGGTAATGGGGCGATTCTTCGGTGTGGCCGGCTCCCTTTACCACGCACCCCAGGCAGGCCCCCACCCCGCAGGCCATCAAAGCTTCCAGCGATACCTGCAGTGCCGCATTGTGGTCAGCGCAGATGCGCTGAACCGCATCCAGCATCGGCATGGGGCCGCAGGCGTAAACCACCGATTTGGGATACTTCTTCAGTTTTCGCTCGAGCACGGCGGTGATCAACCCCTCCTCGCCGAGGCTGCCGTCTTCGGTCGAAACGTAGGTTTCGACCCCCAGTCGCTCGAACTCGGTAATGGCGATAATATCATCCCGCCGGCGCCCTCCCATCAGCGCCCTGACCTTGTTCGATCGGGTCAGCTCCCGGGCCAGCAGGTACAGAGGGACCAGGCCGACCCCGCCGCCGACAAGGATCTTTTCGGTGCCGGGACAGTCCAGGTCGAAGCCCCGCCCCAGGGGCCCGAGAACCTCGACCCGGTCGCCAGAGTGAAGTCCGCTGAGAACCGACGTCCCTCCACCGACGACCTTGTACAAAATTTCTACGTACTCCTTGGGGGGCTGCCCCTGACAATCGGGGGGGAGAAAGCCGACATCGAAGATCCCGAAAGGACGGCGCAACAGGGGCGTGCTCGAATCCTGGACCCGCAGCATAACAAAATGCCCTGGCCGGGCCAGTGCGCTGATGCCGGGGGCGAGAATTTTCATGCGAAAATATCCCGGCGATATTTCATGGTTCGTCAGGATGATGGTTTTGAAATCTTTCATAGGTGGAAATCTTTCCTTATCTCGAAATGAACAATGGAAATTTGTATGATTTTCATTGGAATATTAACCCTTGCTGGCCTCAAATACCATCAGCAGAGCGTCTTCCCCATCCGAGTAGTACTTTTCCCGGCACGATACCGTCTTAAAACCAAATCGACTGTAAAGAGCCTGTGCGCCTAGGTTTCCGACGCGAACCTCTAGAAAAGCCTCCTCCATCCCCTGCTTCAGGCTTCTCTCAAAAACATGGCTGATGAGGGCAGCAGCAACCCCGCGACGACGACAAGCCGGCGAGGTGGCGACGTTGAGAATCTGCAGTTCCCCGCAGATAAACCATGAACAGAGGTAGCCGCCGAGGCGATCCCCGAAAAAGAGCAGATTGACGGTCGAAACCGGGTTCTCGAGTTCCTTTTCGAAAAGAGTCCGCGACCACGGGTTGGGATAGCACTGATTCTCTATCGACAAAATACCATCAAGGTCCGAAATTTCGGCCGGCCTTATGGTATAATTTTCGCCATTCTGCATAAAAGCACCAGAAGTCATCGGCCAATCACCCTAAGGCACATAACGGCTGCACGACGCCGTCCTTTCATCCCAAAGAGGGTCCAAACACGAGGGGAACGAGCACCTATGAGCCGACTCACAGCCCAAACGGTCCGATATCATAAGGCACACCCCTTTTACCTGTAAAGGAATATCACCAGGGAATCTTTCCGTAAAAAGACTTTGACGTTGACAACCAAGCGGGGGTTGTTTTAATAATTAGCCACTTTTTGCAGACGAGGAGTTTACACCATTGGATAAGCAGAAAACCTCAACCTATAAGGACGCCGGGGTCGACATCGATGCCGGCAACCGTTTCGTGGAAATGATCAAGCCCCTTGTCAAGGCGACTTCCAGACCGGAAGTGCTGACCGACATCGGGGGGTTCGGCGGGCTCTTTTCGCTGAACGCCGACAAGTACAAAAAACCGACCCTCGTCGCCTCGACCGACGGTGTCGGAACCAAGCTCAAACTGGCTTTTCTGCTGGACAAGCACGACACGGTCGGCATTGACCTTGTCGCCATGTGCGTCAACGACATTATCGTTCAGGGTGCCGAGCCCCTTTTCTTCCTTGACTATATGGCGACCGGCAAACTCTCCCCGGAAAAAGCCGCCGACATCGTCAAGGGCATCTCTGAAGGGTGCGTGCAGTCCGGATGCGCGCTGATCGGCGGGGAAACCGCCGAAATGCCCGGCATGTACGGTGATGGGGAATACGACCTGGCCGGCTTCACCGTCGGCGTTGTCGACAATAATAACATCATCGACGGCTCTTCCATTACCGTGGGCGATAAAATTATCGGCATCGGCTCCAGCGGCCTGCATTCCAACGGATTCAGCCTTGCCCGCAAGGTCTTTTTCGAAAGGATGGAACTCTCTGGCGACAGCGTCCTGCCCGAACTGGAGAAACCGCTCGGCGAGGAACTCCTCACCCCTACCCGCATTTACGTAAAGACGGTGCTGAACCTGCTTCGCGATTTCCAGATCAAGGGAATGGCCCACATTACCGGCGGCGGCCTGCTGGAAAACGTTCCCCGTGTTCTGCCCCGCCATTGCCAGGCCATTATCAACAAAAACAGCTGGGAAAAGCCTGCCATCTTCGAATTGCTGCGTAAAGGGGGCAACATCGAAGAGACCGAAATGTACCGTACATTCAACTACGGTATCGGCATGGCCCTGGTTGTCCCCGAGGCCGAAGCAGACGACATCATGGTCCGCCTCTCCGGCCTTAAGGAAAAAGCCTGGACCATTGGTGAAATTGCCAAATGCGATGCCGGCGAAGAAGGCGTTGTTCTGGTTTAACCAACAGACAGCGGTCTACACGGGAGGAATCGTTGAGTAAAAAACTGCGCATCGGAGCTCTGGCCTCCGGCGGCGGAACCAACCTTCAGGCCATCATCGACCGTTGCGCCGATGGATCGCTTGACGCCGAAATCGCCATCGTCATCAGCAACAACCCGGATGCCGGGGCGCTCAAGAGAGCCGAAAAGGCCGGCATTGCCGTGCGCTGCATCGACCACCGCGGCTACAACAGCCGCGAAAGTTTCGATCAGGCAGTGGTCGATGTGCTCAGGGAGGCCGGTGTCGAACTGGTGGCCCTTGCCGGATTCATGCGGCTGATCACCCCGGTGTTTCTGGATGCTTTCGAGGGGCGGGTGATCAACATTCACCCGGCCCTTCTGCCGGCATTTCCCGGACTTCACGTTCAGCGCAAAGCCATTGAATACGGCGCCAAGTTCTCCGGCTGCACGGTCCATTTCGTCGATAACGGGGTCGATACCGGGCCGATCATCATTCAGGCGGTGGTGCCGATTCTCGACGACGACACGGAAGAGAGCCTTGCGGCCCGCATCCTCGAGCAGGAGCACCGCATCTATCCCCGGGCCATCCAGCTCTTTGCCGAAGGGCGCCTTAAAGTAGTGGATCGCCGGGTGATCATCGATCCCCCCCTCGAGCAGCCGATGGCCGCCCTCGCCAACCCGCCGGTGGAACCGGCGGCCTGACCTTAAGCGACACGTCGATGTTTAAAGCACCACAACCGATATTGGTCAGCGCCTGCCTTCTTGGGCTGCGCACCCGTTACGACGGAAGGACCAAGCAGAATGCGGCTGTGCTCGAGTACCTGCAGAAGAACCAACTGGTTCCGGTGCCCGTCTGCCCCGAGCAACTGGCAGGCCTTCCGACCCCGCGCAAGGCCACACGCTTCGCCAGGGGCAACGGAGAGGACGTTCTGAGCGGCTGCGGCGCCGTCGAAACCCATGACGGCACCGACCGAACTGCCCTCTTTATCAAAGGCGCCGAACAAACCCTGCAGATCGCCCGCCTGGCACACTGCAAGGCGGCCATCCTCAAAGAGCGCAGTCCGTCGTGTGGGGTCCACCAGATTTACCTCGGTGCCGAA
>CALZIC010000014.1 GCA_945787285.1 uncultured Desulfuromonadales bacterium | reverse complement strand
AAAAAGGAGCAATAATGGTTGAGCCGGGACAAACCAAGTTTCAGATCGATTTACGTAGACATATGCGGGAACAGGGGGAAGACAGGGACCTTACCCGGCTGATTTGCGAAATCGCAGAAGCCTCCAAATATATCGTCAATTCGATACGAACCGGTGACCTCGGGGTCGCAGGGACGTCGAACCTTTACGGAGAGCAGCAGCTTGCTCTCGATGTCCTTTCAGACCGAATCCTGCGCAAAAGACTGTTTCATTCCGGAGTTGTGGCCAATATCGCCTCGGAAGAAATCGAAGAAGTGATCTCAGTCGATGTCGAGAGCAACAGACGTTTCTCCGTCGCCTATGATCCTCTTGATGGGTCGTCGCTGGTCGATGTCAATCTGGCTGTTGGTACGATTGTCTCAATTTTTGAAGGGGAAGACCTCTTCCGGTCCGGACGCAACCAGGTCGCTGCCATGTATATTCTTTATGGTCCGCGCAGTACCTTGGTGTATTCCACCGGCAACGGAGTGCACGAGTTTGCCATGAACGCCCTGATGGAATATACCCTGGTCAGGGAAAATATTACGCTGAACTCGAGCGCAAAAATCTACTCTCCTGGTGGACAGCGCAATCAGTATAGTCCGGGAACCGAAGCCTTCGTCAGGGATCTTGAGATTCGCGGAGCCAAGCTGCGCTACAGCGGCGGGTTCGTGCCTGATATCAACCAGGTTCTGATGAAAGGGCAGGGGGTGTTTCTCTACCCGCATTTGAACAATGCGCCGGACGGAAAGCTTCGCCTGTTGTTTGAATTAAACCCTATGGCCTACCTGATCGAGCAGGCCGGTGGGGCCGCATCGACTGGAAAAGAATCGATTATGGACCTGATTCCCGAAAGTATGGATTGCCGGGCCCCTGTCTTTATCGGTTCCAAGGAGGACATTGCCAGGGCTGAAATGCTGGTTGCCCAATTGGGTTAGGCTGGAGACAGCAGCGATCGATCTAATCTGGTCGGCACAGAAAAAAAGGCCCGGCAGCGTAAGCTGCCGGGCCTTTTGATTTACAGGAAAAAGCGGTCCTTACAGAAGCGCTTTAACCTTTTCGTAGCCGAGGCTGAAGGCTTTCTTGTTGAGATCTGTGAAAGCTTCGGGAACCTTGGCCAGAACCGCCTTCTCGCCGGCTTCAAAAGAAACCGCACCGGTCAGGGCGATCATAGCACCGAGGGCAACCACGTTGGCCACGATTTCACGGCCGAGGTCTTCCTTTGCGGTGCGCATGATGGGCATTTTGATGATCTTGAAGTCCCCCTGGGGGTCCTTCTTTACAAAGTCGCTGTCGAGCAGCAGCAGGCCACCGGCTTTGATGCCGTTGGCGTACTTGTCGGCGGACTCCTGCGTCATCGCCAGGCAGGCGTCGACGATGGTTGCCTTGGGGTAGTCGATCGGCGCATCCGAGATAATTACCTCGGACTTGGAAGCACCGCCGCGGGCCTCAGGGCCGTAGCTCTGGGACTGAACGGCATATTTGCCTTCAACGATGGCAGCAGCCTCAGCGAGGATGATGCCTGCGGTGATCAGACCCTGGCCGCCGGCGCCGGAAAACCGAATTTCATATCTTTCAGCCATATCTTAAATCTCCTTGTAGTCAGATCTCGCCGGCTCAGGCGCCCTGAGCCCTGGCGATAACCTGAGCGTACTGTTCGGTGTACTCAGGCTTGTCTTCCTTGTAAAGAACGCCGGTGAGGACTTTGCCTTCGAGCTGCTCGGCGGTCATTTTAGCGGCGGCAGCTACAGGGACAGAGGTGTCCTTGAGGTGCTTCATCATATCGACGACGCTGCGGAACTTGTTGCGGCGACCGTAGGTGGTGGGGCAGTCATCGAGAATCTCGATAACAGACATCCCCTTGTGCTTGATCCCTTCAACGATCAGCTTGTCGATCTGGGTCGCGTGAAAGGCGGTGCCGCGAGCAACAAAGGTCGCTCCCGCGCCGATAGCGAGCTTGCTGATGTCGAAGATCGGATCAGGGTTGCCGTAAGGGGTGGTCGAAGCCTTGTCACCGGTAGGGGTGCAAGGGGAGAACTGACCACCGGTCATGCCGTAGATCTTGTTGTTCAGAACAACGTAGGTCATGTCGATGTTACGACGGCAGGCATGGATGAAGTGGTTGCCGCCGATAGCGGTACCGTCGCCGTCGCCGCCGCAGAGGATGACGTTCATTTCAGGGTTGGCCATCTTGACGCCGGTGGCAAAAGCTGCAGCGCGCCCGTGAGCGGTGTGCAGGGTGCAGGCATCGATGTAGCCGGGAAGACGGCTGGCGCAGCCGATACCCGAAACCAGCGCGGTGTTGTTCTTTTCAAGCCCGCAGGTTTCCATGGCCCGGATCAGGCCTTTCATGACGATGCCATGACCACAGCCGGGACACCAGATGTGGGGAAGCTTGCCGGGACGAATCCATTTATCGTAATCGTATGCCATTTACTTAACCTCCTTGACCTTATCCATGATCTGGCCGGGGTTGATCGGCTCACCGTCGACCCTGTGGATGCCAGCCAGGGTGCAATCCCCTTTGACAACACGCTCTACTTCGAGAATCATCTGACCGAGGTTGAGCTCGGGAACGATGATTGCTTTAGCCTGTTTGCCCAGTGCGGCAACACGCTTTTGGGGGAAAGGCCAGAGGGTGATGGGCCGGAACAGACCGGCTTTGATACCTTCTTTGCGCAGCTCGTTGACGGCGTAGCGAGCCGAACGGGCGGTGGAACCGTATGCGAAGATGATGACTTCGGCGTCGTCGCAGTGGTACTCTTCGTTCTTCTCGATGTTCGCAGCATTGACTTCGGATTCGACCTTGTTGACCTGGCGGCGCTCCTCAGCATCGACCAGTTCGGCCTTGGTGGTCGGGAAGCCGTCAGCGGCCTTGTTCAGACCGGTAACGTGGAAACGGTAGTCGGTACCGAAAGCCGCCAGGGGAGGTACTTCGCCTTTGGAGGCATCGTAGGGCTTGTAGTCTTCCGGGGATACGGAAGGCTCTTCGCGGTCGATAATCTCCAGTTCGCCGGGCTCGGGAAAGGTCAGGGGCTCGCGCATGTGACCTACGATCTCATCGTAGAGAACCTGAACCGGCATGCGGTACTTTTCGGCCAGGTTGAAGGCGCGAACGGTTTCTTCGAAGATTTCCTGGATCGTGGAGGGAACCAGGGCGATGGTGGGATGATCGCCGTGAGTACCCCATTTGGCCTGCTGAACGTCCGACTGACCCGGGCCGGTAGGCATACCGGTGGAAGGGCCGCCACGCATGACGTTGATGATGACACAGGGAACTTCGGCGATGCAGGCATAGCCGATCAGTTCCTGCTTGAGAGAAACACCGGGCCCGGAAGTCGCGGTAATCGACTTCAGACCGGTGAGGGAAGCACCGATAACCGATGCCATGGCAGCGATTTCATCTTCCATCTGTATGAACTTGCCACCGACTTTGGGCAGTTCTTCGGAAAGAACTTCCGCGACTTCGGTGGAAGGGGTGATGGGATAGCCACCAAAGAACTTGGCCCCGGCGTAAACAGCGCCGTAAGCACAGGCGCTGTTCCCCTGCATAAGAGCAACTTTCTTAGCCACTTAACCGACCTCCTGTAAGATAAGATTAATCTTTGTGGACTTTGATAGCAAAGTCGGGGCACCGCAGTTCGCATTGCATACAGGCGATACAGGCCTCGGGCTTGGCAACCTTAACGATGAACGCATCCATCTCAAGTACATTGGTAGGGCAGAATTCAGCGCAGATGCTGCACCCCTTGCAGTACTTTTCGATGATTTCCACTTTTGCACTGGCCATTACCGATCATCTCCTTTGTTGGTCTTTGACTTAAGCTCTAAGGCTTTGAAAAAACGCCGCGACCTTAACATATGTATACGCTATGTACCAGAAAATAAATTCACATCGAATATATTTTCTCATTGGTGGGTTAAGGCTTGGCCAAAACCAATCGTTTTCAGAAAACGGGGTCAGAACCCAATATGTTCTGGTGGTTTATACAGAAAGAAGGGCAATGTCGCCATTGCCCTTCTTTGGGTCTGGCAAAACTATGTCAATCTTACAGGTTCATGCTGCCGACGAGTTCCTTGACGGCGGCAACCGAGTTGTCCATCAGGGCCTGCTCGGTTGCGTCGAGTTTGAACTCGACGATCTTCTCGATGCCTGCAGCGCCGAGAACGCAGGGAACGCCGACGTAGAAGCCGTCAACGCCGAACTCACCGTTCAGCAGTGCGCAGGTGGGCAGAACGCGCTTCTGGTCGCGGAGGATCGACTCGGCCATGGCGATGGCCGAAGAAGCGGGGGAGTAGAAGGCGCTGCCGTTGCCGAGAAGCTTGACAACTTCGCCACCGGCGGCCTTGGTGCGCTCGACCATGGCGGTCATCACTTCCTGGGCCTTCTCGGCGCTGCCGTATTTCTGCTCGAGGAGTTCCATGACCGGGATGCCGTTGACGCTGGCGTAACGTACCAGGGGAACCATGGTGTCGCCGTGACCACCGAGGGTCATGGCATTGACGTCCTTGACGGAAACGCCGAGTTCCCAGGCGATGAAAGCCTGGAAGCGGGCCGAGTCGAGTACTCCGGCCTGACCCATGACGCGCTCCGACGGGAAGCCGGTGACCTTCTGGCACAGGGTAACCATGGCGTCGAGGGGGTTGGATATGATGATGACGAAGGCGTTGGGAGCGTACTCCTTGATGCCCTCGGAGACCTGGGTCATGATCTTGGAGTTGACCCCGATCAGGTCGTCGCGGCTCATGCCGGGCTTGCGGGGCAGGCCGGCGGTGACGATGACGACGTCGGAGCCTGCGATGTCCTTGTAGTCGTTGGCGCCCTTGAGCTCAACGTCGAAGCCGTCAACAGGAGAAGCTTCGGCGATGTCGAGCATTTTGCCCTGGGGCATACCTTCAACGATGTCAAACAGGACTACGTCGCCGAGCTCACGCAGAGCGCAAAGCTGAGCAAGAACACCACCGATCTGACCACCACCGATCAAAGCAATCTTGTTTCTAGCCATTTTTTTCTCTCCTTTTTACAGATGATTTGCCTTCCTTCAAGAAAGGCACGCGAATAGATTGTTTCTGCAGCTGGCAATATGGACTGTCAATTGGTCAGGCCACCTAGCCTTTTCAAGTGGAATCAACCTCTTCCGTCACTTAAATGTGTATACAGTATACAAAAGGTTAGGGGCTGTCAAGAAAAAATATGGTGGATCTATTACAGGACCGGGTGGGGGATGTAAAGTCGGCCGCTTGGCAGATGTCTTGGCTGTAATATGCCGATTTATGGATAAAAACTTGGTTGTGGGAACTCGGGTTCCTGGTTGATTTATCCGTTCACCATCCGCCCCTGGATGAGGGGGGGCTTATAGTGGGTGTCTTGCGGCAGAGGCAAAAGAAAAGCCCGCCAATTGGCGGGCTTTTAATGTTTACATGTTTTGCAGAAAAAAGCTGAGGCAGCAGAACTGCCTCAGCGTATGATCATTCTTTATTAAATAGCGTCGATGATGGCATTCAGGGTTGCGCTGGGGCGCATGGCCTTGTCAGCCTTGACCTGATCGAACTTGAAGTAACCACCGACGTCAACCGGGGAGCCCTGGCAGTTGATCAGCTCAGCGTCGATCTTTTCAGCCCTCTTCTCGAGCTCAGCGGCAATCTCGGAGAAGCGGGACTTGAGTGCCGCATCCTTGTCCTGAGCGGCGAGAGCCTGGGCCCAGTAGAGGGCGAGGTAGAAGCTGGCGCCACGGTTGTCGATTTCCTTGACCTTACGGGAAGGCAGCTTCTGATTTTCCAGGTACTGACCGATGCCGGCGTCAAGAGTTTCGGCCAGGATCTTGGCCTTCGGGTTGTTGTCGGCAGCGGCAGCCTGCTCCAGGGACGGAACCAGTGCGCAGTACTCACCGAGGGAATCCCAGCGGATGTGACCTTCCTTGAGGAACTGCTCAACGTGCTTCGGAGCAGAACCGCCGGCGCCGGTCTCGAACAGGCCACCACCGTTGATCAGAGGAACGATGGAGAGCATGCGGGCACTGGTGCCCAGTTCGAGGATCGGGAACAGGTCGGTCAGGTAATCCCGCAGAACGTTACCGGTAGCGGCGATGGCGTTCTTGCCTTCGCGAACCAGCTTGAGGGAGAACTTCATTGCGTCAAGCGGAGCCATGATCTGGATGTCCAGACCAGCGGTGTCGCACTCAGGCAGGTACTTGTTGACCTTGGCGATGATCTGCTGATCGTGACCACGCTTCTCGTCGAGCCAGAAGACACAAGGCTCACCGGAAGCTTTGGCACGGTTAACGGCCAGCTTGACCCAGTCCTTGATCGGAATGTCTTTGGCCTGGCTGGAGCGGTAGATGTCGTCCTTGCTGACCGGCTGCTCCATCAGAACGGTACCATTGGAAGCAACGACCTGGAACTTACCGTTCGAAGGAGCTTCGAAGGTCTTGTCGTGGGAACCGTACTCTTCAGCCTTCTGCGCCATCAGACCAACGTTGGCAACGCTACCCATGGTGGCCGGGTTAAACTGCCCGTTCTTGTTGGCGTCTTCACAGATCTCGCGGTACATGGTGGCGTAGCAGCGATCGGGAACCATGGCGATGGTGGCCTGCAGCTCGTCCTGTAGGTTCCACATGCAGCCACCGTCACGCACAACGTTCGGCATCGATGCATCAACGATGACGTCGTTCGGGACGTGCAGGTTGGTGATGTTCTTGCGGGAGTCGACCATGGCCAGAGCGGCTTGACCTTCGTAGCAAGCGTTGATGTCAGCTTCGATTTCAGCCTTTTTGTCGGCCGGAAGCTTGTTCAGCTTGTTGAGGATGTCGCCCATACCGAAGTTCGGGTTGGCACCGATCGAAGCCAGAGTGTCTGCATGCTTCTCAAGGGCAGCCTTGAAGTAAACCTTGACGCAGTGACCGAACATGATCGGATCGGAGATCTTCATCATAGTCGCTTTGAGGTGCAGGGAGAGCAGTACGTCCTGCTCTTTGGCCTCTTGTGCGGTCTTGGCGTAGAACTCTTGCAGTTCTGCAACTTTCATGACCGAGCTGTCGAAGACTTCGCCAGCCTGCAGAGCGACTTCCTTCATGTCAGTCGTGTTGCCGGCAGCGTCAACAAACTGGATCTTGACGGTGTCAGCTGCTTCCATGGTGACCGATTTTTCGGTCTCGTAGAAGTCGCCACCGTCCATGTGGGCAACGCGGCACTTGGAGGTGCCCGGAGCGGGCCACGGCTTCATCATCCGGTGCGGGTTCTTCTGTGCAAATCTCTTAACCGAAGCAGCAGCGCGGCGGTCGGAGTTGCCTTCACGCAGAACCGGGTTAACAGCGGAACCGAGGCACTTGGAGAAACGGGCCTGCAGCTCTTTTTCTTCCGGAGTGTTCGCTTCTTCCGGGTAACTGGGAATATCGTAACCCTTTTCCTGCAGTTCCTTGATGCAGTCCTGCAGCTGGGGGATCGAAGCGCTGATGTTCGGCAGCTTGATAACGTTAGCTTCCGGCTTCAGAACGATCTCGCCCAGCTCCGACAGGTAGTCAGCAACCTTCTGCTCTTCGGTCAGGTTGTCCGGGAAGTTTGCAATGATACGGCCAGCCAGGGAAATATCCATGGTCTCGACGTCTACGCCGGTTCCTTTGCAGAATGCCTGAACGATCGGCAGAAGTGCGTAGGTTGCTAATGCCGGTGCTTCATCAATTTCGGACCAGATAATTTTTGCCATTCTTCTCTCTCCTTGAAGTTTTATTGCCCGTATTGCCAGAGGCTTAATGCAAGGCAAAAATAGCTTTTGCCTTAATCAACAATGTGTTAGACGGGATTCACGAAGGGCAGCCGACTCGAACCCGCACATTGCCCGCTTGCACAATGGCACGACCGCATGACAGAGCATGCGAAAATGCTGTGGCAGATGCCGATAGAAGGGTCTGACCAATTGACCTTTCCCTGTAGTTTTAATCTCTTCCAGCATTCAAATGTGTATACAGTATACAAACGGTTAGTGGCTGTCAAGAAAAATTATGGCCCCTGAAAATGCGTCTCAGGGGCCATGGGGGGCGGTCAGGGAGCATCCGGGTGGCGCTCGCCTTCAGGCGGGGTTTTCAGCAGGATGTCGATGGGGAAAATGTCGGAGTTTCTCGCCGATTCTCGCGCCTCTTCTTTTTCGATGACGCTGTAGTTTCTCGGAACGCTCAACTCCTGTCCGGGGTAAATCTGACGGGGGTCCTTGATCTGGTCCCGGTTGGCCCGGTAAAGCAGGGGCCAGAGGAATGAATCGCCGTAGATCTTTTTCTGGGAGGCGATGGTCCACAGGGTTTCCCCGTCACCGACCGTGTATTCTGTGATCGGCGGTGGTGGAGGGGGGGGAGGTGGCGGCTTAGTCTCTTTGATTACCTGCGGAGGTTGCGGTGGGGGGATGGCCGCTGCCTTTCGGGCCTCTTCCTGGCGCTTTCGGATCTGCTCCAAAGCCGCCCTCTTGAGGGCCTCTTCCCGCTCGAGGCGGGTCTGTTCCTGCCGTGCGGCATGGATGGAGCGGTGGGCGAGGTCCTCGGCATGGGGGAGGATCTCCCGGGCCAGATCGTACTCGCCCCGATTGATGAGATCCTCGGCATTCTTGAGGGCCTGGTCGGCTGAGTTGTATTGTTCAGGGGCGAACTGCGGAGCCTGGCTGGCGTAGGCCTTTGCCATGGCCTTGCGGGCGGAATCGAGTTCCGGGCGCGGCAGGGAGGCGCACCCCCACAAGGTTAGCACGCATGCGGTTGCTAGTACGAATAGTCGGATCATATATTAACCTTCGTCGCCTTAAGGCGCCGAAAGGGGTTTGGGCACAAACCCTTCGGGCCCCACGGGGCCCGAAGGGATCTTGGGTTAAGGCTTGGGCTTGGCGGCCAGGCGGATGTGCAGATCCCGCAGCTGGGTAGTGTCGACCTCTCCGGGAGCTTCGGACATCAGGCAGGTGGCCTTCTGGGTTTTGGGGAAGGCGATGACGTCGCGGATCGAATCGGCCCCGGTGAGAATCATGGTCAGGCGGTCCAGGCCGAAGGCGATGCCGCCATGGGGAGGGGCGCCGTACTCGAGTGCGTCGAGCAAGAAGCCGAACTTTTCGCGGGCTTCCTCTTCGCCGATGCCGAGCAGGCCGAACATGCGGCTCTGCACCGCCTGGTCGTGAATACGGATGCTGCCGCCGCCGATTTCGGAGCCGTTGAGAACCAGGTCGTAGGCCTTGGCGCGCGCCTTGCCTGGGTCGCTGTCGAGCAGGGCGACGTCTTCGTCCATCGGGGCGGTGAAGGGGTGGTGCACGGCGAGGTGTCGACGGGTGTCACCGTCCCACTCCAGCAGCGGGAAGTCGGTAATCCACACGAAGCGGTAGTCGTCTTTTGCGGCCAGGCCGAGTTTCTGACCGAGGTGCCCGCGCAGGCGCCCGAGTGACTCGTTGACAATGCCGGTGGCGTCGGCGCCGAACATCAGCAGGTCGCCCACCTCGGCCTCGAGGGCCTGGTTGATGGCGGCCTTCTCATCATCGGTGAAGAACTTGCCGATCGGCGACTGCCAGCCCTCATCGGTGACCTTGACGTAGGCCAGCCCTTTGGCGCCGTAGATTTTAACGAAATCGGTGAGGTCGTCCATGTCCTTGCGGGAGAAGGAGGCGCACCCCATGGCGTTGAGGCCCTTGACCACACCGCCGCCGCTCACCGCGTCGGCGAAGACTTTGAAACCGCATTCCTCGACCAGGTCCGAGATGTCGGTGAGCTCAAGGTCGAAGCGCAGGTCGGGGTTGTCGACCCCGAAGCGGTTCAGGGCTTCATCGTAGGTCATGCGCTGCATGGGGAGGGTGATCTCTATGCCTTTGGTCTCTTTGAAAACCTGGGCGATCATCCCCTCCATGATGGCGATGACGTCATCGCGGTCGACGAAGCTCATTTCGCAGTCGATCTGGGTGAATTCGGGCTGGCGGTCGGCACGCAGGTCCTCGTCACGGAAACACTTGGTGATCTGGGCATAGCGGTCGAAACCGGAAACCATCAGCAGCTGCTTGAAGAGCTGAGGGGACTGGGGGAGGGCGAAGAAGGTTCCCGGGTTGACCCGGCTCGGCACCAGGTAGTCGCGGGCCCCCTCCGGGGTGCTCTTGGTCAGGATCGGTGTTTCGATGTCGAGGAATCCGTTGGCGTCGAGATAGTTGCGCACGGTGCGGGTGACTTTGTAGCGCAGGATCAGGTTTTCCTGAACAGAGCTGCGGCGCAGGTCGAGGTAGCGGTGCTTGAGGCGCAGGTTTTCGGCCACATCGGTAAATTCGTCGAGCATGAAGGGAGGGGTCTTGGCCGTGTTGAGAATGCGCAGCTCGCTGACCTCGACCTCGACTTCGCCGGTTTTCATCTTCGGGTTGACGGTCCCTTCAGGGCGTGGAGAGACTTTGCCCTTGATGGCGACCACATATTCACCACGGACCTTTTCCGCTTTGGCGTGGGCTTCGGGGTCGCGATCGGGGTCGAGGGCCAGCTGCACAAAGCCGTCGCGGTCGCGCAGGTCGATGAAAATCAGGCCGCCGTGATCACGGCGCCGCTGAACCCAGCCCATCAGGCAGACTTCATTTCCGATGTCCTCAGCCGTTACCTGGCCGCAATAGTGGCTTCTTTTCCAGTCACCCAATATGTCGTTCAAGTCAGTATCCTCCCAGTATGATTAAAATTGCTTAGGCTTCGTGTTGCGCAAAGAGAGCATTATATAAACGCCTTTCGCGCATCGTCAAGAACTATCCCTTTTGGACAGGTCGAGGAGCATATCCTCGATCTCCTGGAGGGGGAGCGTTTCCTGACTGCCATCTTCCATGTTGCGCAATGGGGCCTTTTGGGAGGCGAGTTCTTCTTCGCCGATAATGAGAACGCGACGGGAACCGAATTTGTCCGCGCGGCGGAGCTGGGATTTGAGGCTTTTGCCTTCGTAGTCCATCTCGACGTGAATCCCTTTGCGCTGCAGTTTCACCATCAGTTCAAAGGCATAGTCCGAGGCTGCTTCGCCGAGGCCGGCGATAAACAGGGCGGGCTTGGCGGGCTCGATACGCTCTTCGTTTTTCATCAAAACCAGGCGCTCCATTCCCATGGCGAAGCCGATGCCGGGCAGCGCCGGCCCGCCGAGATCCTTGATCAGGCCATCGTAGCGGCCGCCGGCCGCTACGGCATTTTGCGAGCCGAGGCTGTCGGTGACCATCTCAAAGGTGGTTTTGGTGTAGTAATCGAGACCGCGAACCATGCGGGCATTGATCTCGTAGGGGGTTCCAAGGCGGCCGAGGTGGCTCCGGACTTTGCCGAAGTGTGTGTCGCAGCCCTCGCAGAGATTGTCGAGAACCGACGGCGCATCCACGGTGGCTTCCTTGCAGCCGGTCGATTTGCAGTCGAGTACACGCAGCGGGTTTTTCTGGTAGCGCCTGCGGCAGTCGTCGCACAGTGAATCGAGTCGGGCCTCGAGGAATGCAATCAGGGCGCTGCGGTACGCGGGGCGGCATTCAGGGCAGCCGAGGGAGTTGAGCTGCAGGGTGACGTCGCTGATGCCGACCGCGTCGAAGTAATGAACGAGCATGGTCAGGATCTGGGCGTCAATTTTAGGGTCCTCGACGCCGATCACTTCGGCGCCGACCTGATGAAACTGGCGGTAGCGCCCCTTCTGGGGACGCTCATAGCGAAACATCGCTCCCATATAGTAGAGCTTGGCTACCGGGTCCTTGGTGTGGAGCCGGTTCTGTATGAAGGAGCGCATGACCGGCGCGGTCCCCTCGGGCCGGAGGGTAAGGGAGTTGCTGCTCTTGTCGTCAAAGGTGTACATCTCCTTTTCGACGATATCGGTGGTTTCTCCGATGGAACGGCAGAAAAGCTCGGTCTTTTCAACAACGGGTACCCGGATCTCCGAAAATCCGTAGGCGCCGAAGATTTTACGGGCCTGCTCTTCAAGGAACTGCCAGGTCTCGACCTCGCCCGGCAGGATGTCGTTCATGCCTTTAATGCCTGTGATGCTCACGCTGTATTACCTCTCGCATTCAATTGGATTGTTTGGGTCGTTGCTGTATCTAGTTTATTGCTCCCTCTTTTTTTCATCTGGGGGAGCTCCGTGCTCACGCCGAAGGCTGGTCCTCTCCGGCCAGCCCCTCGACCCGGAAGATGCGTACCGGGTTCTGCCGCCCCTTGAGGATCATCGGTTCCAGCGGGGAGACCCTGAGCCGTGAGCTGGTTTGTTCATAGGTGGCCTGGGATATATAAATTTCGCCGGGTCCGGCCAGACCCTGAAGGCGCGCGGCGACATTCACGTTGTCGCCGATCACGGTATAATCCATGCGCACCGAGGAGCCGATGTTTCCTGCCACCACAGTCCCGGTATTGATGCCGATTCCCATTTCGATCGGAGGGAGCCCCAGGCGGGCCTGATCAAGGTTGATCTCTTCAACGGCCCGCTGAATCGACAGGGCGCACTCTATGGCTCGGAAAGGCGCATCTTCAAGGGGCAGGGGGGCACCGAACAGGGCCATGATCGAGTCCCCCATCAGCTTGTCCACCATCCCTTCGTTCTCTCCGACCATGGTGATGACCCGGGTAAAGTAGGCGTTGAGAATCTCCACCACCCGGGTCGGGGGCAGGGCCTCGGCCAGGGCGGTAAAGCGGCGGATGTCGGCAAACAGGATGGTGACTTCTCTTTCTTCGCCGCCGAGTTGCAGGGCGTCCTGTTGCTCGAAAATCCGCTGGGCGACCGGGCGGCTCACGTAACACTCAAGGGTGCTTTTGAGAAATTCGCGTGCCCTGAGGCTTTCGATCATTTCATGAAATTGCCGGTTCAGCAAGCCCAGTTCGTCTTTGCGGTCGATCTGCGTCGACAGGTCGAGCTGCCCCTCCTGAACGTTTCGGAGCCCTTTCTGCAGGTTCAGCAGGGGCGAGAGTATCCATCGATTCAGCCACCAGGCCAGCAGCGCCGAAGCACACAGTACGCCCAGCAGAAGGAGCATGAGGTGCCAGGGGGCAGGTTGCGCTACAGCGGGGGCCGAAGGCGCCTGATGCCTGGCCAGCCAAAGGCTCCCCAGGGTCAGCAGGCTGCCGAATGCGGCGAAGGTCAGGAAAAGCCTGAAACGCAGACTGACAAAGAGGCCGGGGGCATCAACCATGCCCGGCCTCTCTAAGTGGTTTGGGTTTTGTCATTGTTTTTTGACTCGGCGGTTGCGAACGAAGCACCGCGTTGGTGGACCCGGCTGCCGTGGCGATGATGGCGTTCAGGATGGCCGGCTGCGAGTTCTGGCTCAAATCTCCCAGGCGCCCCGGGTGGTGTTGCGGTTTTTTTTCCCTTCATACATGGCGCGATCGGCCAGGTCCACCAGGGTCTGCTTATTGACAGCATCTCCAGGGTAGACCGCATAGCCGACCGTGGCGGTGAGCTTGAGCGGCTGGTCGGTTTCGGCCAGAAAAGGGTTCCCCTCGATGGTGGTGCGGATTCTTTCGCCGACCAAAGAGGCACCCTTGGCGCCGGTTTCCACCAGCAGGGCGGTGAATTCATCCCCCCCGTAACGGAAGACCAGGTCGACTTCGCGAACGCAGGACTGCAGCAGGGCGCCAAGCTCCTTGAGGACGGCGCTGCCGGCCAGGTGTCCCCGGGAGTCGTTGACACTTTTGAAATAGTCAAGATCAATAAAGATCAGAGCCAGTTCGAGGGAGTAGCGCTCTGAGCGGCGCACTTCCTGATCGAGAATGATCTGCAGGTACCGGTAGTTGTAGAGTTTGGTCAGGTCATCGATGAAGATGAGGTCCTGGGTCCCCTGAAAACGACAGGCATTCTGGAACCCCTGGTCGGCCTGGTCGGCAAGAAAGCGCAGGTTTTCCAGAGGCAGTGGCGTGGTAAGGTCGGATCCTGCGGGGTTGTACAGAAAAAGGGCCCCTCGCAGTTCGTCGGCGAAGCGCAACGGTACGATGCAGAGGGTCCGCAGGTCTTCAGGCCAGTCGTCGGCCGCCTGGAACTCCCCTTTCTGCATAAGCTGCAGGTCGGTGGCATTTTCGAGTCCGGGGCGCAGGTCGCGAATCAGGGCCAGAATGCTCGACTCCGGGTCTTTGCCCTGGATTCCCAATATACGCGGAGGCTTGTTTTTATTCAGCAGGATGGCAAAGCTTCGCCCTTCTCCGGCTTCCTGAACCATCGCTTCGCAGGCGTGCGGCAACAGGGTGTCGAGGTCAAGTTCCGTTGTCAGGAGCTGTCCCCCCTCATGAAGGCGTACCTGGGCTTTTAACAGCAGGTTTTCTTCATGCATTTGCCGGCTTGCCAGGCAGTTCCGTATCCGGTGTTTCAGTTCCTCCGGTTCAAAGGGTTTTACGAGATAGTCTTGTGCTCCGCAGTTCAATGCCCGGACCGCTGTCGGGATGTTTGATTGTCCCGTCGTGACAATTACTGTAGGGGGATTGTGCATTGCGCAGGCCTGGTCCAGGACCTTGAAGGTGTCCACATCCGTGACGGCGAGGTCGGCGACGAGGATCTCCACGGAACCCTGGCGAAGGCGGTTGGCAACGGCCTCGCCTGTAGCGACAGCCTCGACCAGGTAACCTTCTTCGGTGAGTATGTCATCGTACAGGCGGCGAAAAAAAAGCTCTTCGTCGACAACCAGTATGGTCGGTTTTTTCATCCCGGTCAGCTCTCCTAAGATAGAAGATAAAGCTAGCAAAATCCCGTAGTTCTGTCAATGGAAAAGCCCACCTCTCCAACGGGCCGTTTGCCAGCTGCTTCCATCGCTTGTAAACCTCAGGCTGCCGTGGGTATCTGTTCGCCAAAGGGGGATGTGCCGCCGGTCGAGAGCTTTAAGTACCGAGGAATGCGGGAATTTATGAACATTGTTTCGGCCCAGGGAGACAAATGCCTCCTTTGGTTTAAGGGAGTCTAAAAGGGTTTCCGGGTCGGATGAGCGACTGCCATGATGGGGGATCTTTAATAACGTAACCGGGGTTTGAGGCGGGTGGGTGAGCAGCTGCCGGATGCCGTCGGTCTCAATGTCGCCGGTGAGGAGGACCGAATCGGTACCGCAGGACGCCATCACAACCTGGGAGTCGTCGTTGGGGTTGCCGGTGGGGGCAGGCGGGGTGTACAGGGCCATGCGGATGTCGTCGTTCTGTAAAACTGAAGTCCAGCCAGGGGGCATGCGTTTCACATGGATCCGGCGGGCCCTGAGTATTTTTTTCAGCTCGACCGGCAGTTCGGCGACCGGCACCGGTGTCCAGAAGCTTTTGACCTCAAAGTGTTGCAGGATGTGCCGTAGCCCCTTTTCGTGGTCCGGGTGGTTGTGGGAGAGAACGACCGCCTCCAGACAATCGACGTCCAGCCAACCAAGGGCGGGAGCCAGAAGCCGCTCGCCAACATCGAAGGTGTCGCTGTAAAGGCCGCCTCCGTCGACCAGAAAATGGCGATCGCCGTAAAAGCTGACCAGGGTGGCGTCGCCCTGGCCGACACTGAAGGAGGTGACCGCCAGCTTGGGGGCGGGAAGGGCCGGCACGAAAAAGATGATCGCCGCACCGGCGAGGGCGATCCCTTGGAGGCAGCGCCTTCGATGAAGGTGGCCGGGGAGCAGAAGGGCGCTGATCGTCACGGCGAGGGCGAAGGCCTCCCCCGGTGAGCAGTAGAGTTTCCAGCCCGATAAATATGGCCAGGAGGTTACTCGGTCGACCAGGGCGAGGCAGGTCTCGATGACCAGAGCGCAGCCTTGGAAGAGTCCGGCCGACAATGGCTCCGACAGCGGGGCCAGAAGAGCGCCCGCGGCGCCGAGGGGGACGGCGACCAGGCCGATGGCGGGCAGGGCGAACAGGTTGGTGATCACCCCGGCCGGCGCCACGAGGTGAAAGTGGTGAAGCACCAGAGGGGTGGTGGTCAGGGTGGCGGCGACGGTGGTCAGGGCGATTCCAGTGGCCCAGCGCAGCGGTTTATGCGGTATGGCCATCAGGCGGGTCCAGCGGGGAACCAGCACGAGTATGCCGAGCACCCCGGCAAAAGAGAGCTGGAAGGCAGGGCGAAACAGGGCCAGCGGCTCGATCAGAAGGAAGATGAAGGCCGCAGAGGTCCACAGGCTAAGGGCCGAGGTCCGCCTCGACGTGGCTCCCAGAAAGGCCAGGGCGGCGGCGATAACAAAGGCCCGGCGGGTGGGCAGGGCGTTGCCCGTGAGAAGCAGGTAGGCCAGAAGAGCCGGCAGCATCAGCAGCGGCAGCACCCGGCGCGGAGGGCACCAGAGGAGCAGACGCTCGGAGGAGCGGTAGATCTGCAGGCCTGCATAAAAGAGCCAGAGCGCGATCAGCCCCAGATGCAGGCCGGAGATCGCAAAGAGGTGCGAGACGCCGCCGCGGCCGAGAAGCTCCGTCTGCTCAGGGGAGAGACCTCCCTTGTCGCCGATGACCAGCGCCCGCACCAGGGGGGCCGCTTCAGTGTCAACGGCCTGGTCGATCCGGCGGGCCAGGGCCGTTCGCCAGCGGGCCGGGGAGAGGACTCCCGGCGCGTGGGTCGGGCTGGGGGCCAGAAGGGCGATGTCTCGGGTTTCGGATACGAAGGCGGTGACAAAAATATCCAGGTAGGCCATGTGGCGGCGAATCCTCGAGCGGAAGCGGACCCGGTCGCCGGGCTGCAGGTCGCTGGAGCCCGCTCGCACATAAAGTCTGATTCGCCCGTGAGCGGAGGCGCTTTTGCCACCGTCGTGGATGCGCCGGGTCTCCAGGTCGATGCGGGGCCCGGAGTTGTGTCGTGCAGAAATGGAGAGAATTTCCCCCTCGATGCCGATCGGCCGTTCGGAGGTGAAGGCGAGAATGTGAGAGGGGGAGGCCGGCGGTGCGAGAGCATGGTGGTAGGCAGCGATTCCCAGGCTCCAGAAAAAGAACAGCAGCAGGGGGGCGGAAAGGGTGGTTTTGCGTGCCGCCAGGTAGATGAAGGCCGCGGCAAACGGCAGGGCCATGAAGCAGAGAGAAAATCCCAGGTAGGGGGCGCAGGCGAGTCCGCCGGCATACGCGAAAAGTAGAAGCGCAAGATCCATTTTCTTCCTGTTGCAACCCGCTCTCTAGTGCCCTGTGCGGCTAATCCTGTCCTATAATTCAGGCCCTTTTGGCCGCTGTCTGCGTTGCGCCTCCTTGACGTAACGCAGGCTAAGCCTGCGTCGGCGCGCCTTGACAGCAACCAAAATGACTCAGAATTAACCGACATGATTAACCAAACAGGCCACTGGTTCAGCCCGGTATTGATGCCCCGGGGAATCTCCTGATTGGCGGATGTTAACATGGAGGTCAGGCTTTGCATAGGGCGCTCTGCCTGGAGTTCTTTTGGACCTCTCCGGCGCGGGGGCGGTTCAGTCGATTGCCGGAGGCGGCCGGTTGCTTCACGGTGCGACGGGCTTTTTTTCGCGCCTTCGACTCTCCGGGGCGTGCAGAAGACGATGGGGACTCCGGAAGCAGATGGCAGAGACCGCCGTAAAGAAATGCAATCAGCATCAGTAGTTCAAACATGGGACACCTCCACAATTTGAGTATGTCTGAAGCCTAAATGGTGGCTGTGTCAGATAATGTCACAATGGGGGCGGGGAAGGTTTGGTGCTCAAGCAGAGGGAAGTCTTCAAAGGCTTTGGTGTTTCCAGGGTGGCAGTGGTATAAACGTTGCTCGGCAGTCAACCAGGGGCCCTTTTTCAGCAATACAGGCAAAGAAAACAGCATGAATGTTATTGATATCCGCAGCTTGCGGAAAAGCTATGGTTCCAGGACCATCCTTGACGAGATCACCTTTACCGTAAAGGAAGGGCATAAGATAGGGATTATCGGCGCAAACGGCTGCGGAAAATCGACCCTGCTGCGGATTCTCGCCGGGCTCGAGCCCTCTGACGGCGGCGAGGTGCTGCGCAAGCGCGGCCTGGTCGCCGCTTATCTGCCCCAGGAGCCCGAACTCGACCCCGAACTGACTATCCGACAGACTCTCGAGGCCTCCCTTGCCGAAGCCAGGGAGAACCTCCATCGCTACCATGAAATTCTCGAGGCTCTGGCCGATGACGCCGGTGCCCGCGATGCGTCGCTTCTCGATGAGCAGCACCAGCTGCAAAGCTGGCTGGACCTGCACCAGGGGTGGCACCTCGATACCAAGGTGAACCAGATCTGCAGCCGATTCGGCATCGAGGATACGGCCCAGGTGGTCGGGAATCTCTCGGGCGGATGGGTCAAGCGGGTCGCCCTGGCCGGAATCCTGCTGCGTGAGCCGGAGCTGCTCCTTCTCGATGAGCCGACCAACCATCTGGACACCGATACCATCGCCTGGCTTGAGGACGCCCTGAAAAGCTATGCCGGGGCGGTCATGCTGGTGACCCATGACCGTTATTTTCTCGACCGGGTGGTTGGACGCATGTTCGAGATCGATGGCGGCGAACTCACCGCCTACCAGGGCGGCTACAGCGACTACCTCGAGCAGAAGAGCGAGAAGCTCGAGCAGGAAGGGCGGGCCCAGAGTCGCCTGGCCAACCTGCTGCGTCGCGAAGAGGCCTGGCTGCACCGCGGGGCCAAGGCCCGCACCACCAAGCAGAAAGCCCGTATCGACCGGGTCGACGACCTGAGGGCGCAGAAGAAGACCGTCGGCTCCCGGGAGGTGCGCCTGGGGTTCGACATGCAGCACCGCTTGGGCGGCACGATCCTCGAGCTGTGCGACCTTGAGATGGCCTTCGACGGCCCCCCGCTCTTTCAGGACCTCAACCTGATCATGCGCAAGGGGGAGCGCATCGGCATTCTCGGTCCCAACGGCTGCGGCAAAAGCACCTTACTGAAAACGGTTCTCGAAGAACTGAAACCGACGGCCGGTCGCATCGTCCGGGGCAAGAACACCCGCATCGGTTATCTCGATCAACAGCGAAGCGGCCTCGACCCGACCCAGTTCGTCCACGAGGCGGTCGGAGAAGGGGACTGGGTTACCGTAGCCGGAGAAAAGCGCCACAAGATCGGTTATCTGCAGGATTTTCTCTTTTCCCCCGAAGAGCAGCGCAAGCGCATCTCCACCCTCTCCGGGGGGGAGAGGGCCCGCCTGCTGCTGGCCTGCATGATCCTTGAAGGGGCCAATCTGCTGATTCTTGACGAACCGACTAACGATCTCGATATCCCCACCCTGCAGGTGCTCGAGGAAGCCCTCAACGACTTCCCCGGCTGTGTCCTGGTGGTGACCCACGACCGTTATTTCCTCGACCGGATCGCTACCGGCGTCCTTCACTTCGAAGGGGCCGGCAAGGTGACCTTCTATGAAGGGAACTACGAGATGTTCTGCCGCCTGCAGGCGCAGAAGGTCGAGGATCTCAAGGCGCGGCAGAAGGTGGCCGAGAAGAAAAACGCCCCGCCGCCGCGGGAAAAAAAACGTACCGGGCTCAGCTACAGGGAGCGCCTTGAGCTTGAAGGGATTGAACAGAAGATCGAAGAGAGCGAAGGGCGCAAGGCCGCCCTTGAAGAGATGCTCGCAGATCCCTCTCGGATCGGCGACCATAACCGCATGGCCGAGATTGGCCGGGAGGTTGAAGGGCTCGATGCCGAACTCGTTGATCTGATGGAGCGCTGGGAGGAACTCGAATTGAAAAAAGAGGGCGGGTAGTCGCACGGTTTTTGCAATCTGCAACGATAGGACGAGTTCAGGTGTCAGGGTTTTGAATCCGCCCTGCCGTGCTTAGAAGGTTACACTCTTTTTGGGGCCCATATGTCGGGAAAAATACTGCTGGCTCATTCCTGCAGGGCATCATCCGCAGAGTTGTCCCGTGCTCTGGGAAGCGACGGTTATGAGGTTCTGATTGCGCAGAGTCTGGATGATGCGCATCAGGCCTTGCTGCATCTTCCGACGGTCGTCCTGCTGGAGGTCGAACTGCTCCAGGAGGCCCCGTCCGAGCAGCTCAACGCCTTTAACTCCGATGTGCAGATGCTCGAGATCCCCTGCCTGCGCTTTTCGGCCCGGGGGATGGACCCCGAGCAGATGCGTTT
>CALZIC010000013.1 GCA_945787285.1 uncultured Desulfuromonadales bacterium | reverse complement strand
AACTCGAGCAGGGCGGCCAAATCGTTCTTGACCATCCTGCCGACCGGGATGCCGGTCCAGTCGGCGATCACCTCGGCGATGGCCTCGGCATTGACCTCGGCCTGAACCATCGGCTGCTCACCCTGGATCGTCTTGAGCTTCTCGCGGTTCTGGGTCTCGGCCGGCTTCAGGGGAACCACCACGCCACTCTCATCCTTCGATTCCGCAGCTCCATCGTCCTGCAGGGCGGCGCGGTCCTGGTGAATCCGCCCGACCAGCTCGCCTTCGGCCTGCCACTGGTTTTGCGTCTCGGCCAGCCGGGTGCGGGTCGCCTCCAGCTCCTGGCGCAGAGATTCGAGCAGCCGCTCTTCGACCGGCAGGCCGTTGTGGCGCTCTTCGCCCAGGTGGGCGAGGCGGCGCTCGATATAGGCGATGTGCTCACGGTCGCTGTCGATGGCCGCCGGAACCGCCGCCTGCCCCATGCGCACCCGGGCTGCGGCGGTGTCGATCAAATCGATCGCCTTATCCGGAAGCTGGCGGCCGTTGATGTAGCGGCTCGACAGCCGCACCGAGGCTTCGATGGCCTCGTCGGTGATGAGGATGCCGTGGTGCTTCTGGTAGAGGCCTTTGAGGCCGCTGAGCATGACGATGGCGTTCTGTTCCGAGGGCTCGTCGATCTTGACCAGCTGAAAGCGGCGCTCGAGGGCGGCGTCTCGCTCGAAGTATTTTTTGTATTCGCTCCAGGTGGTGGCGGCAATGGTGCGCAGCTCGCCCCGGGCCAGGGCCGGCTTGAGCAGGTTGGCGGCGTCCCCCATGCCGGCCTCGCCGCCGGCGCCGATCAGGGTGTGGGCCTCGTCGATAAAGAGGATGATCGGGATCGGCGAGCCTTTGACCTCGTCGATGACGTTCTTGAGGCGTTTTTCGAATTCCCCCTTGACCCCGGCGCCGGCCTGCAGCAGCCCCAGATCGAGAGTCAGCAGGCGCACCCCCTGGATGCTTTCGGGGACGCTCCCCTCGACGATGCGCAGCGCCAGCCCCTCGACCACCGCGGTCTTGCCGACCCCCGGCTCGCCGACCACGATCGGGTTGTTCTTGCGGCGCCGGGTGAGAATGTCGATCATCAGGCGGATTTCGGTGTTGCGCCCGAGCACCGGGTCGATCTCCCCTTCGGCGGCCCGCCGGGTCAGGTCGATGGTATAACTCTCGAGGCTCGATCCGCTTTCAGCGCCCGGTCGGCCCGCCCCCTGCGAGGCATCCGCTGCGGCCGGTGCACTCACCTCTGCCGCGGCGCTTTCGACCGAACCGGCGGTGAGCGGGCCGAACGCCCGGCGCAGCTGATCGACAGGGAGGTCCCCGAGGAGACCAAAGGCGTTGCCCGGCAGCATCGGCGCCATTTCAACCAAAGACTCGAGCAGGGCAGCGGAGCGGATGGAGGTTTCACCGTAGTGCAGGGAACTGGCTATCCAGGCCCGCTCGAAGAGCTGGAACAGCTGCATGGAAAAGGCCGGCTTCCCTCTGTTGCCCGCCTGCTGACGGGCGAGGTTGTCGAGCATCCCCTGCCAGAGGCCGTCGAGGTCGATATCGAAATGGTTGAGAATACGGTCGAAATCCCCCCCCCCTTCTTCGAGCAGCTTCACCACCAGGTGCTCGATGCACACCTCGTAGTGGCCGCGGGTGGCGGCAAAGGCCGCACCGGCCTCCAGGGCCTTGACGCAGTGGCCGTTCAGTCGCTCGAGCAGGGTTTTGATATGTTTGCTATCCATTGCATTTCATCCAGTCTGTTATTTATGTTTATATGTTATCCAGCTCTTCTCAATCCCCACCACCAAAACAACTTCCCGGCAGATGAATGACGTTTCCCTCGCGGCCGATGTCCCCCAGCCAGGAGGTCCAGCCGAGGATCACCTCGGAGTGGCCGAGCTGCGTGGCCGCACCGCTTTCCGGACGGATCTCCAGATCGAGATCGAACTGCACTGTCGGGTCGAGGAACTGGCGGATCAGCTTTCCCAGCTGTGCGCCCCCCTTCTGCCCTGGCAGCAGCGTTCTGGCCTCATGCAGGGAAACGGGACCGATCCGAATCAGAATTTTGCGGCTCAGGTCGAGCACCCGGTCGCCGAGCAGGGTATTTTCGCCCAGGGCCAGCTCTTCCTGGCCGCCGAGCGAGGGGACACTGTCGAGGCGGACCCAGCAGGGGGCGTACTGACCGATATCGACAGGCATCTGCAGGTAGTCCTCGAGCAGCCCGGTGAGGGCCTGGCCGTTTTTGACCCGGCTGCCGATCAGGCCGGCGTAAGCGAGGCTTTCGTCGACCGGCGGCGTGTCGCAGCCGCTCAGGGCCTTGAGGTAGCGGTCGTAAAGAGAACTCTGCCGATGATGGTCGTGGCAGTGGGCCTTTTTCCAGGCCAGGTAGTACAGCTGGTAGAGGCGCTGGCTGAACACGTCGAGAAAGGCTCGAAGGACCAGCCCGGGGTCGTCCCCTTCGGCGACCGTGTCGAGGAAAAAATGGGGCAGGGGAGCATCGACCCCGTACAGGCCCGAAAAGTTCAGTTCAAAGTCGAGCCGTCCCTGTTCATCGAGAGTGCAGCGGCGGATATCGCCGGCCGGAAAGCTGAGCTCCGGCGCCGGGCGCAGGCGCATCTCTCCGGCCACCCCCGCAGAGTGCGGGCGTGAACCGGCCGCATCGGCCTCGACCAGCTGGAGAGCCTGGTAGAACTCGTAGGCCGGCGCGTTCTCCAGGAGATCCTGGATCAGAGCAGGATATTTTCCCCGAGCAGCGGTTGCCATGTCAGTTCCCGGTTGGATGGATGAAGAACGATGCGACACTCGACAAAGGTGTTGATCGGCGCATGCATGCACAAAAAGTGGTGCAGCACCGTTCCGAACAGGTGAATATCGGCCTCGGACAGATAGTTTTCCTCATGCACGGTCAAGGTCACGGCCACCCCGCGCAGCAGGGCGCCGCGCTTGATGCGGTCGACCGGTTTGATGGCGACATCCCTGATCCCCTCGATGCGCCTCTGGTTCTGGGGCAGGTCGCTCCAATCGTAGAGGGTGAGCAGACGCTGAAAATCTTCAGCCGAGCAGAGGGTGCTGAAGTTGATCGCCAGATGAGAAATCAGCGCCAGTCGAAAATCCCTGCGCCGCGGCGGCGGGTGCGTGCGACTGGGGCGAATGATGTTGGCGACCTGCACAAAAGAGGGCAGTTCGGGGCCCGGGATCTGCAGATTGCCCACCTGCAGGAAGCGCCGCGGATAATCGCCGTTGGTGGCGGTGATCCGGCAGGAGAGGGTTTCCCGGGCGTAGTTGAGGTTGCCCCCCACCGTCAGGCGGGTCGACGGTCGCAGCCCCTCCATCCCCCGGCGGCGGACCTGGTAGAAGCGGCCCTTGCCGTTGCCGTGCCTGAAGGCGTGCAGCGATGAATAGTCGGCCCTGCGTCCGCTGCCGGCATCGGTGCCGGTGACCTGGTCGACGCTGTAGACCTGCACCCCTTCGGGGGCGGAGACATCGGCGACCACCGGGTATTCGGTGCGGCGGTGGGAGAGGTTGACCGGCTCGCTGGTTCCGGTAAAGAGATTGATGGCCGGGGTGCAGAAGAGCCGGAAGTTCTCCTTGCCGAGGCGAAAATCGCTGTCGATCAGGCAGTCGAGGTGGATGGCGATCTCGAACTCGCTGCAGTTGTTCGGCCAGGCGATGCGGTCGAGGCCTGCAATGCGGACGAACTGGAATTTTTCCCGAAAACAGAAGTATTCCTGCAGCAGGTGAAATCCGTGGAAGGATCGTCCCGAAGAAGGCGTCAGCAGGTCCTCGGCGCCCAGGTGGCAGCCACCGATGGTACGGGGGCCTCCGAGCGACACGACTCCGCCCCCCTGCTGGGCGGGAAAGCCGATCTGCACCCGGCGGACTCTGGTGGTCAGCGCCTGGTACAGGGTCAGGGCCACGGCCGGGTCGGCATGGAGAAACAGCTTGAGACCGTTAAGTTCCAGGGTGTCGGCGAATACCCCGGCATCGAGCTGAAAGCCGAGGGTAAGCACCGAGCCCCCGTGCCCCGCCTCTTCCATGGAAAAGCGGCTCAGGCGCAGCGGGTGAAGTTCCACCGCGCTGGTGGTGCGGAAGCGGCAGACGGTGCGGTCGTCCCCCACCGGCGGACCCATCACCACGGCGCCTTTTTCCAGCACCTGGGTTTTCTGCACCTGCCCCTGGCGCGGTGAGAACTGGGCGATGGTCAACGAGGGAAAGGGGCGCAGAAAATGAGGCCAGAGGTGCGAAAGGAGCGTCTCTGAGATCTCCGGAACGTCGTCATCGAGGCGCTGCTTGACCTGTGCGGTCAGAAAAGCCATCCCTTCGAGGAGGCGTTCGACGTAGGGGTCGCGGTCCTTGACCTCCTCCAGGTTGAGCATCCCGGCTTTTTCCGGAAAGGCCCGGGAGAACTCCTGGGCCGCTTCCTGCAGCAGGCGCATTTCGGCGTCGAAGTAATCACCCATGCCAGGCCCCTTCGGTCTTGCTCTCTACCCGGGCCTGGCCGGTGCTCTGGAAAAATACCACAAACCGGAGGGTCTCTCCGCAATGGCTGCGGCCGAGTATATCGAGGCGAACCCGGCCTTCGCCGGCATGGCAGGGCCGAGGGCGGACCTGTACCTGAACCAGGCGCTTCTCGAACCGCTCGATCGACTGGCGCACCGCAGCGGTCAGATCGTCGAGAGAATAGGGAAGCGCCTCGAAAAGGGCCGCCACATCGGGCATGCCGTAGTCGGGCAGGTGCTGCAGTACGCCGCACCGTCCGTTGAGCAGACGCTGCAGGTGGTCGCGGATGCTCAGCTGCAGGTCTCCCGCAAAGGGGTGTCGGCCGACCGGCTGACCACTCTGGTAGCGCCCGGTCAGGACGTCGAACAGCGCATGTGCCATAACATTAAACCGTTGATATATTGCGGGGCAGGGCACTGTCGCACCCTGCCCCGGATTGCCGGACGAGCGGGTGTCCCTTGCGGGTAGTCGTGTCAAATAATTCTGAGGCATTTTGTTTGCTGTCCAGGCGCGCCGACGCAGGCCTAGCCTGCGTTAAGTCAAGGAGGCGCAACGCAGACAGCGGGCAAAAGGGCCACAATTAGAAGACAGGATTACCCGCTCGGGACACTAGCGCCCTTCGGTCCAGGAGTCGGAGAACTCGATGTTGCCGTCGAGGTAAGTCCAGGTGATCTTGGCGTAGCGGGCCGCGATCTCCTCCAGGTGCGGGTAGCGCTCCTTGTCGATGTCCTTGACGTTGTGCATGGTCGGCTTCACCGAGGTGATCTTGACCGCTTCGAGGGTGTGACGGAAGTACTCCTGCTCGGTGCCGGTGTCGTCAATGCGGTACCAGCGCAGCTCAACCTTCTTGAGGGTCTGGCCGTTGCTGCAGGCCTTGTAGAGGTAGGGGGTTGCCGCATCGAAAGCCTTCAAAAAGCTGAAAGGCTCGTGCTTGCGGGTGCCGGTGAGGGCGCCGGTGTCGTTGTCGGTAGGGATGCGCAGTTCGTGATCGAACCCGAGGATTTCGATGCTCCCTTCGCGGCCGGCGATGGAAACAGGTCCCTCGACTTTGGCGCCCTGATCGTCGGTAATCCACATGTAACCGGGAATAGCCATTGGTACTTCCTCCTTTTTTAACAGTTGATGAAATGGGCGTCAGTGACGCCGAAAAACATGGTTAACACGCCGATGCCGGCAGACGAAGGTTAGCCTTCGCTTTTGGGCATCTGCGCAACAAGATTGAGCTTCACATCCATCCCCTCGATCTGGAAATGGGGGACAACGTAGAGGGTGATGCTGAAGTAGCCCGGGTTCTCGGGAATTTCCTCGACGATGATCTGGCCGTCCTTCAGGGGGTGGGTGGCGATCAGGTCGGGTTCGGGATCCTTCATCTTGGTGACCAGGGTCTGTATCCACTCGTTGAGTTCGTTCTCGAGCACCTGGCGACTCTTGGTTGAGCCGATGTTCTCCCGCTGCAGCACCTTGAGGTAGTGGGAGATCCTGGAGACCAGGAAGATGTAGGGGAGCCGGGCGTTGATGCGGCTGTTGGCGGTCGCCTCGGCGGTGGTGTACTCGGTCGGCTTCTGCACCGAGTTGGCGCTGAAGAAACAGGCGTAGTCGCTGTTCTTGTAGTAGCTCAAGGGGATGAAGCCGAGGTTGGCCAGCTCGAGCTCGCGGGTCTCCGAAATAATCATCTCGGTGGGGATCTTGTTCTGAATTCCCTTGCCGGCGTCGTACTGGTGCAGGGGCAGGTTATCGACCCGTCCGCCGGCCTCTGGACCGCGAATGTTCACCGCCCAGCCATGTTTGGCGAAGCTGGTGGCGATATTGGCGGCGAAGGCGAAGACCGCGTTGCCGAACAGGTAGTTCTTGTGCCCTTCGGCCTGAACCGTCTCTTCGTAGTTGAAGGTGCGCACCGGATTGCTGTCCTTGCCGTAAGGCAGCCGCAGCAAAAAGCGCGGCAGCACCAGGCCGACGTAGCGGGAATCCTCCTGTTCGCGAAAGCTGCGCCACTTGGCGAATTCGGCCTTCTCCATGTAGTTGGCCAGATCGTTGATTTTGGGGATATCGTCGATGCTCTCCTTGCAGAAGAATTTCGGACCCGCCGAGGCGAGAAACGGGCAGTGGGCGCTGGCCGATACCCGTGAAAGTTCCGAGAGCAGGGCGATATCCTGCGCCGAATTGTCGAACTCGTAGTTGGCAATGACCGAAGAGATCGGCTGGCCGCCGGGAGTATCGTATTCGTTGACGTAGATGTGCTTGTAAAGTCCGGTCTGGATTGTTTCGGGGGCTTCCTCGAAATCTTCCTGAAGGTCTTCCTTCTTGCAGTCGAACAGCTCGACCTTGGTGTTGGCGCGGAAGTCGCAGCGGTCGACCAGGAACTTGAGGCCGCGCCAGGACGATTCGATCTTCTGGAACGCCTCGTGATGAATCACCTCGTCGAGCTGGGCGCTGATCATGCTGTCGATCTGGGCGATGTAGTTGTCGAGCAGGGTCTTGTCGATGCGGTCGATGCCGGTCTGGTTCTTGGTGGCCAGATCGATAAAGACCTGGATGCCGGCGGTGAGACGCTTGTCGAGGGAAATATCCGCCATCCGCGCGGGATCGGCGAAGGAGTTCAGGGCGACATTTTCGCCCAAGGGGGCGATATCGACCAGATTGCAGAGGCGCTCGTAGGTGCTCTGCTCTCCTGTCTCTTCGAGGGTAACGCTCTTGCTGGAAAGGTTTTCCTGAATAGCCATATCGAGTACTCCAAAATCCTGAAGGCTGGCGGCCCGTGCGGCATGGGCCTGACCTGAATTTGCGTTATTCCTCTTCCTGAGCCGGCCGTGCAGCGGTGCCGGTGGAGATCACCTGATCGAGCTCCTGGCGCAGCCCTTCGAGTTCGGGCTGGCTCTTGACAATCTGCTCCAGCTCCTTGCGGAACTTGGCGTTGTCGAGCAGGTTCGACTTAAGGTCCTTGAGCAGGTTGCGCATGGCCATCATGCTGTGCAGTTCGGGGATCTGGCTGGCCACCTGTTCGGGGTGAAACGACTTCATCGAATCGAATTGCAGATTGACGTCGATTTCACTGCCGTCGTTGGCCAGGCGGTTCGGCACCTGGTAGCGGGTCTGGGGGGACATATCCTTCAGGTCCGATTCGAAATTGTTCTTGTTGATCTCGATCCGCTCCCGGTCGGCGATGCGCCCTTCGGTCTTGCCGTTGCTGAAATCGCCCATCACCAGCATCTTCAGCGGCAGCTCGACTTTCTTCTTGGCTCCGCCGGTTTCAACATCGAGGGAGATGTTGATGCGCGCCTTGGGGATTTCCTTCTGAAAACTGTCAGCCATGGTTATCTCCTTTGTTGTATTGCGTTTATCTATATCGAATTCGGCATTTCGTCGTGGTTTTAATAAATCGAAGGCCCCTGAACCTTAGCAGCTAAAGCAGCCGCGCGGCCGCCTCGAGATCGGTGCGGCAGATCAGTCGCTTGAGCCGGGAGACGGTCGCCATAAGGGTGGCCTTGTCCTCGCCTGAGGCCTTTTTCAGACAGGCCTGACTCGCTTCGAGCTGCTGCTTCCAGATGTCGATGGCCAGGGAGGGGTCCCAGGTGCTCAGCGACTGCCGCTCGACCTGATCGGCCAGGTCCTCGAGAACCGGCAGGGCGACCTCGGCCCGTCCCCCCTCGAGACAGAGCCGGGCTTTGGCCAGCTGCAGATGCAGGCGCTGTTTTTCGTTATGAACCGGGCACCCCTTGAGCAGACCAAGGGCGGCCGGCAGCTGCTTTTTGCGCAGCAGCTGCCGCCCACTTTCGAGCAGCACCTCGAGCTCCTGCTCCCAGGCGCCACGCTCCTCGGTGGTCGCCGTCGCCGGGGCCAGACGTTCCTCGATCCAGCTGCGGGTGTTCATATCGGCGAAAGGGTGGCCGTTTTCGAACTGCAGGCCGGCCAGTTCGGGAAGCCGGCGCAACAGCGAAACACTTTGCTCGGCAATAAACTCGGCCAGGTCGCTGCGCCCCATCCCCTGCGCCGCCTCAAAGGCCGCGCGCTGCAAATCGAGGAGCAGATGGCCGCCCGCCTCGAGAAACAGGTTTTCGCACAAGGTCAGCAGGGCCTCGGGATGGCCTGCCGAGCCGAGCTGCTGAAGTTCGTTAAGGGCGCTCGGGCGCGGGGCCGGTATCCGGGTTTTGCCGTTTTCATGAGGAGGGAGCTGAAGGGCGCCCCAGCGCAGGGCCCGGGTGTAGGCGATCGCCCGTAAAAAATCCTTGTTTTGCACCAGGTGGTCGCGAATCGCGCGGGTTGCGGTCACCAGTTCACGCTCCGAGCCGATCGTCGCCGTCGAAGCGGCGGGGGTGGCAGGCGAAGCACTTGGCGACATGGAAACCGCGGCCGGCTGCGGTTTGGCTGCGACCGCCGCGGGAACGGTGGCCGCCGGCTCCGGAGCCGGCTCGGCGGGCAGACTTTTCAGCGCCTTGTCGAGGGCGCGGTCGAGGGATGTCCAGCGCGGGGCGTCTTCGCCGTAGGCTGCCGCGATGCCCTCGTTGACCGCGTCGATCATGCTTCGCAGTTCGATGAGCCGGGACGGTTCGGCCTCGTCGAGCTTCTGGCGGACATAGCTCTCGAGCTTGCCGTTGTTCAGCCAGCCGAGGGCCGTCAAGCGCATCGACTCCTTTTGGGGATAACAGCCCTTGCCGAAGCGTTCGACGAGTGCCCGGTAGGCGCCGGCGGCGCCAACCAGGCCACCGATGCCGGACGTATAGGTCGAAGCCAGCAACAGATAACCGGCAACCCGCAGATCCTTGCCCTGGGTGGAGAGGACCTCGATGCACAGGGCCGCAACCCTGGCGAAGTCGTTTCCCTTGAGCTTGTCGATCTCCTGCTTGATAGTGCCGAAATCGTCGCTGTAACGGGGGTCCGTTCCGCACGATGCCTCGGGCAGGGGAGAAGTGACCCCTTCGAGCCACTCCGGGGAGGCCGTCTCCTCGAGTCGTTGTGCCGCCTGTGGGGTCATGACAGGGCCTCCCGGCGGCCCGCCTTGTAGAGAACGTCGAGCAGGCTGGCTGTTTCGCTGGACAGAAGCCGTTTCAGGTCCATGCAGGAGAGTTCTTCCTGCGGGGCGAGCAGTTCGCAGGTCAGATCGAGCACCGACCCGTCGTCGATTGCGGGATTGAGCAGCTGCAGCAAAAAGGATCCCGGGAGCGGTTTGAAAAAGACCGTCAGCGCGGCCGGGTGGTTGGCGCCGGCCCGGCTCCAGAAGGAGTGAGCCCTCCAGGAGCGGTCCTCGAGGATCGATTCGATGATCTGCATCCAGAAAACGACGAAGGGGCTCTGGTCCCCTTCGGCTGGAATCGGCAGGCGGATCCCCCAGTTGGTGCGGGTCGGACCGCGACGCACCACCGTCCTCAAGGCGCTGAACAGGGCCGAAAAGAGCCGCTCCCGCCCTTCTGTTCCCATCTGCGGGACGGCCTGCCGCCACAACTGCTCCATCGGTATCGGCTGCAGCAGGGCGATCTGCTGCTCGAGGAGTTGGCGCCTGGTCAACCCGGTATCGCGGTGGGAGGTGCCGTCGACCCGGCCGGTCAGCAGCGGCAGCGGCTCGCTGGTCCAATGCTCGCCGAAAATCGCCTCAGTATCGCGGAAAAATTCCCGGTAGATCAGCGGGACCACCGCCTGCATGTCGCGAAACAATCGGGCCTCGGCCGATACGAAAATGCTGAATGGGTAGTGGCGCCCGCTCTTGTCGCGACTGGCCATCAGCGAGCCGGCCAGGGTACGCTCCTGCTCGCCGCCGATCAGCATGAAATGAAAGCGGGGAAACGCCTGGTAGACCTCGGGCCAGCCGCCCGGGTGCTTGCGGGTGATCAGGCCGATCCCTTCCTGAACCCACTTCTCAAAGCCCACCACTTCGCGGGAATTGACATTGTGGCGAATGAAGTCCGGATGGACCGGCATCTTGCCGAAACATCCGGTCTGATCCGGAAGTGCGGCGGCGGGCCGGGCCTTGGCGGTTTTTGAAAATAATCCGAACACGGTAGAAGCTCCCTCGACTCAGGTCAGAACAGGTTGGTCGGCAGATCGAAGTTGGAAAAGAGATTCGGGTCAAAGAGGTTGTTTTCCCGGTCGGCCTTGATTTTGAACTGGACCACGATCGGGGTGCCGTTATCCCCTTCCATCTCCCAGACGTTGAGGAACTGGGTTCCGCTCTCGCGGGCCACCTTGGCCTGGTCGAGGAGATGGAAAATGCCCCAGATGCCGTCCACCTCGAGTTCGGCCCGCGCTTCGCCGCGGCCTGAGATGCCGTAAACCCTGGCGCTGAATTTTTCTGCATTGGCCGACCAGCGGAAAGGCCGCCACTCCTGGGGCTCGTTGCGGTAGCGGTAGACCTGCCCGTTGGCCTCGAAATACATCTCGCTCAGACCGCGGGTCGGCATGGGATAAACCGAAAAACGGATTTCCGGCTCGTCGCTGCCGCGCCGGAAGAGGCCGGCGCTGATCTTTTTGGCCCTGGTCAGGGAGCCGAGAAGCTCGCGGTTGAATCCGGGGCCGAGATCGAGCCAGGTCTTCTCGCGCCAGGAACGGCGCCCTTCGGCGATGAAGGGAGAGAGCTGGCCGTGAACAAAGGACCAGTAGATCCCGTCATCGGGACGGAAGAAGTCGGCCAGATCGACCAGCGCCGCATCGGTCCCCTTGCGGTCGAAGGGAAAGCGCCCCAGCAGGCGGTTCTTGTAGTTGGCCAGGACGGCCACCTTCCACTCACGCTCCAGGTCCTTGCCGGCTTCCTCCAGAATGGTCCGCCAGGCATTGCGGATCGGGGCGATGAGCATTTTCGAGGCCACGTTGCGGGTGCGCGCCTCGATGCCGTTGAGCAGGCTCGAGGTCGAGACCCAGCTTTTGTAGAGCTCCGAGCTGGCCCCCCCGCCGGAGAGGATGTTGGCGGCATAGAGTTTCGATTCCCGCTGGACGTCGACCGCGGCGGCCAGCCGGTCGAGCTCGCTCTGCACCGTGGAGATGCCCAGCAGGTACTGGTTGATCAGCAGGCTGACGGTCATCTTGTCGGCCGGATCGGTGAACTTGCGCAGGTCGCGCAAGGGGGCTTCGAGCTCTTCCACCGATGCTGCGGCCAAAGAGCCTTCGACCGACTCGGTCAGGTTGATGTTTTTCGAAACGGCCCGCAGCAGCTCGCCGATCGGCCCGTCGCTGCGCGCCAGCAGCAGGATCTTCTTGCTGGCCTCCTCCAGGGAGCTGAAGCGGCTGATTCTCACCGATTCGAGCAGCTCGAACCAGGCGTTGGCGTAATCGCTGAAATAGAGATCGCGGATTTCCATGGCCAGACGCCCGGCCAGCTCCCCGTTGATGCTCCCCTCTTCCGGTTCCTCAACCGGTGCCGGCGGTGCGGCCTCGGTTTTCTCTTCCTTTTCGGCAGGCTGCTCGCCCCGGTAGTAGCCGATGACCCAGTCGCCGCGGCTGGCGGCGGCGACCACCTTTTCGATTTCCGGCTGAACGAATTCGCGCCATCCCTTCTCGGTGTAGATGCCGGCCAGGGTGGCGTTGCTGGTCATGGCGCCGAAGGAGGCTCCCTTGATCAGGTCGTCGAGCCGCCGCCCCTTGAGGGAGATTTTCCCTTTGCTGACGATCTGCGCGTAGAGACGCTCGGCATTGGGCGGGGTGCGCAGCTGCTCACGGGCCCGGTCGACAATTTCGCTGCGGCTGCGCCAGGCGCCGGCCAGCATCGGGTCGTCTGCCGGAAGCTGCATGTGCTCCAGGTAGAGGGTGACCATGTCGGTCAGGTGCTGCTCTTCGGCTTCATCGTAAGCCTTTTCCGGGGTGCCGCGCTGAATCTGTTCCTTCCACAGCGCCACCAGGGTGGGGACGGCAAAGTCGGGCTGTATGCGCTTGGGGTCGGACAGCATCAGGTAGACCTTGAGGTCCCGATAGTAGGCGTCGCGGATCTTTTCCTGCCCCTTGTCGCCCGAGGCCTCCCACTGGCGGGCGAAATTGTCCAGGCGGAACTCGAGGGAGGTCACGGCCGGGCGGAAACTGGCCTGCTCAAGGGTCCTGACCAGCAGGGCGCGGGTCGGCTGGATCTGTTTTTGCCCCTGGTAGACGCCGAGCATCAGGTGCCAGGGCAGGCGCTCCTGGTAAGCGAGCAGTGTTTGGTAGTGGTCGTACACCCCGGCCAGGGCGGCAAAGGTCCGCTGCTGGGACGGCTCTTCGGCGGTCATCTGCTGGCGCAGGGAGTGGGCGGTGCTTGTTCCGTTGTTGATCAGCAGGGTATTGCTGGTGAGCGAGGTGCTCAGCAGCAGCACCGCGCCGCCGACCGCCGCCAGGCAGGTCATGACCCAGGCGCTTTTGAGCCAGCGGTGGACCAGTTCGCGCCGGCGGTTCTTGCTGACCCCGTGGGCGTTGGGAAAGATGACGTCCTGGAAGAGTTTTTTGATGAAAAAGCTCTTCGGGGTGCGCGGCTCGCCGGGGCCCTCGTCCTCGACGTAGCCGAAGGCCTGACGCAGGTTGCCGACGATGCGCTGAATCGGGGTCCCCTCCTGGGTGGCGCTGGTGAAGTAGATGCCGCAGAAATGGGGGGTCTCCTGGTAGGGGTTGTTCTGAACCAGGGTGTTGATGAATTCGACCAGCTTGTCGGCGGTTGACTGAAACTGGGCGGAAAAGTCGAAAATCTCGTGTTTGGACTCGAACTTGCGCTCCATGGAGAGCTTGCGCAGGCGCAGCTCGCAAAGCCGCCGGTAGAGCTCAGCCATGCGCGCTTCAAAGCGTGTCGCCAGGTCCCCCTCGTCACTGCTGCAGGCCAGCCACGACCCCCAGACCTGGTTGCGGTCGGTTTCGCTGAGGTCTTGAAAGTAGGCCTCGAAGCCGTGCAGCAGGTCGCACTTGGTCAGAACGATGTAGACGGGAAAGACGCAGCCGAGCTCGGTCGTCAGTTCGTTGAGGCGATCGCGGATGACCTTGACATGCCATTCGAGTCCGCCCTCGTCGGCGGTGAGCAGGTCGGCCAGGCTGACCGCGACCATCACGCCGTTCAAGGGGATGCGCGAGCGGTATTTTTTGATCATGGCGAGAAAGGCCGACCACTCCTCGTGATCGTCCTCTTCGGTCGTATAGCGGCCGGCGGTGTCGAGCAGCACCGCCTCGTTGGAGAACCACCAGTCGCAATTGCGGGTACCGCCGAAACCCTTGATGTCGATGTCGCTCCCCTGGGCATAGGGGAAGTGCAGGCCCGAATTACGCAATAGGGTGGTTTTTCCGGCCGCCGAGGGGCCGATGATCATGAACCAGGGCAGTGCGTAGAGGGCGGCGTTGCCGCGGTAGCCGATGCCCAGCTCCGACGATTTAAGCGAAGCGATCGCCTCGTCCATCTTGCTGCGCAGCTCTTCGATTTCAAGTTCGCGCCCAGCCGCGCTGCCGCCCTGCGACTGCAGCTCCTCCTTGAAACGCGCGGCACGGCGGCGCACCAGCCACAGACGCACCAGCCACACGGTCAGAGCAAAGAGGAGGATGCCGCCGATGACCCACAGGCGCAGCTTCTCGCCCTCGAGTCCGACGTAGGGGCCGGCCCACCAGACCAGGGAAAAGAGGAGTAGAAGTCCAACGATGCGGCTGCCGGAGCGCCCCAGCAGGTAAGCCTGCAGAAATAAGAGTATGTTGTTCATCGGGTCGTTCCGCTATCGATGGAGTTAGGGGCGGTTTCAGCTTCGCCGTCGGTTTCCGGCTCGGCAGGTGCTTGCCGGGAATAGCTGAGTATGGCGTCTTTGCCGGCATCGATGGCGGCCACGCTCGAATCGACGAGCTTGGTGACGGTCATCGAATATCCCAGGTAGGTGAAGAAGATGATCGAGACGGTGACCACGGTAATGACCCAGTACGGGACCTCGCGCCTCACCCGAGCCATCAGCGGCACCGCGGGAGCGCCGGCCGGGGACAGGCGGGGGTCCATCACTCCCTGGTAGCCCTCGATCTGGCTGCGCAGATCGACCTGCAGAGCCATCAGCTGTTCGAGGCCCTTGATCTTGTACACCCCTTCGAAGCCGAGCTGCAGGCAGACATAGAAGAGCTCGAGCAGGTCGGCGTTGGCTTCGCCGCCCTGGCGCAGGTGGGTCAGTCGTTCGAAAAAGCCCTCTCCGGCCAGGTGGTCGCCGAAGAGCTCAAGCTGCAGCGGGCGGCCCATCCATTCGGTGCGGCCAGGCCAGTTGGAGCTGAGCACGGCCTCGTCGATATAGGCGGCCAGGGCATACTTGGCATCTTTGAGGACGATGCTGCCGATCTGCCGCTCGAAAGCCATGCGCTCCATAGTATCGAAGCCGCCAAGGATTTTCTCCCGGTAGTCGAGCTCGAGGGCGGTGCCGCGATCGCCTTTTTTGAAGACCGCAATCAACGAGAAGATGGTTTCGGCGCACTCGAGGAGCGGATTGGTTCGGGTGATCTCTTTTTCGTTCTCCATGGGGGTCATTCCTGTACCGAAACCAGGTTGATGGTGGCACTGGTGAAGGTCTGGGGCAGAAACAGCGCCAGGCTGCGCTCTTCGAGAACCTTGTTCCAGAAATCGCCGCGGGCCTCGATGCGGAAGTATTCGTAACCGCTTTTGATCGACAGCTTGTTCGGCGGGCGCTGGGTGTGGACGATATGCAGCCCCGGCAGCGCCGAGGCCACGGTGACTTCAATGGTTCCGCGGGAGGCGGCTTTGACCTGGCGGGCGAAATCGGTGATCCACACCGGGTCGGCCGCCTCGAACAACACCTCGAAGAAGAGAGTGCTCTGGGCCAGGCTCTGGTCGTCGATATCGCTGGCCGAAAGGAGCGAGTCGGTCTCCCGGGTCAGCTTCAGCGCGGCGCTCCGCGAGCTCAGGGTGATGTTGACCACTTCGCCGAGCAGCTCCTCGAAGCTTCGGAAGACCGAGGCCAGTTCGGTGTGCTGGTAGTGAGGAATGGCCGACGCTTCGCGATCGGGCGAAAAAGCGCACAGCCCTCCGATGGCCTGGCTGAGCATCCGGAAAAGGAGCTCGGGGTGCAGCTCGGGATTCTGCTGAAAGTGCTGCAGCTGGGGATAGATCGAACTCAGGCTGCGCAGCAGCATGAACTGGGCCGGGTCGGTGCGGGCAAACTCGCTCGGGCCGCCGCCGAAGTTGGCTTTGCGGTCGTTGAGGCTGCGCAGGCGGGCGCCGATGCCCTCGATCATGCGGTTGATCAGACCCATCAGGTAGGGCGAGGCTCCGACGCGCACCACCGGCGGTACATAGTCGGAGCCGAGGCGGTAGCTGCCGTCGCCTGCGTTGGTGACCTGGGCGATCTTGATGGTGACGAACTGCTCCCGGGGGTCATCGCCGGTCAGAAGGGTCAGGTTGGGACGGGCCACCAGCACTTCGCGCTCGCGATTGGTGTCGTATTCATCGAGGACCGGGCGATAGTCGGCGCGCCAGGCGCAGAGCTGGGCGCGGCCGGGATAGCCGGAAATCCCCTCGACATGGTGGTTGGCCGGAAGGGCCAGGTAGAGCTCGACGGTCTGCCCGCCGCCTGCCTGAAGATCGCAGATCAGGGGCTGATCCTGGGCGGCATCGTAAGCGACCAGCCGGCCGTCGGGAAAAAGAACGGTGCATTGCTGCAGCCGGAACCGACCGTTTTCCAGTGCCTTTTCATCGACCGAGACCGACAGGGCTCCCCAGGCAAAAGGGTGAAGCGCCCTGCTGTGCAACTGCGCGCTTGATTCGAGATACCGATCCCAGGCCTGAAAATGCTGCTGGCCGAGAAAAACCCCCTCGGCCCAGACAACCTTGCTTAAATCCTTCATTTACGCCCGTCCTTTTGATTTCGAATCAGTCGAGAATCTCGATGGTGTTGCCCTTGAGGTTAACCACCAGGTTGCTGGAGAGCTTCTTCTTGAAAAAGCCGTCGGCCACCGGAATAACCGAACGCCAGGCCTCTTTTTCCGGCTTGCGGAAAATCGCCATGACGCCGACAAAGCGGGCCTGGGGGTGGCGCGGGTAAACCAGCTGCTCCTGGGAAGCCGGGTTGGTGGTCAGGCTTTCCTTGGTGAGCAGGCTGTCGCCGAGAGAGACCAGGTCCTTCTTCCAGAGATCGGAAAAGCTCGCCTCCTCAAAGGCCTTGCTGTCGGAGAGCTGGTAGACGTTGACCATCACCGGAAGGGGCTCATTCACCTCGTTGAGGTTGAGATTGGCCGTGGTGGAGAGATTGAGTCGAACCTGGGGACTGGAGCAGCCCGCAGTGAGGCATAGCAGAAGGGCGAGGATCAGGATCTGGTGGAAACGAAACTTTTTCATTTGGTTTTTCCTCCCAATGTTTCAGGCCTGAAGGCTGTCGAACAGCCTCCCAGAGGCTATTTTTTACCGTTTTTTTCCCGTTCCCGGATGTAACCGGAAACAAATCCGTTGATGACCAGATTTTTAAGGCGCAGCTGATCATCCTGTGCATACTGGCGATGCAGGTCGCGGTAGGAGCGCCAGGCGAAAGGGCGAAGACCGAGGAAGCCCGGGCTTTTTTTCTCCACCCGCTTGGGGCTGAGCTGGTCGACCGTTTCACTGGCGATTCCCTCCAAGGCGCCGACCAGGGCCAGCTGGTGCTTGAGAAGATCGTCGAGAAGGCATTGCAGCCGCCGGGCGCCCTCCTCCCCCTCGCGCAGCCACTGGAGAATGACCCGTTCAGGGCTTTGCCCCTTGAACGGCTCATACTCGTCGCCGAAGACCCGTCCGTAGTTCAGCCCGAACTCGTCGGCAACCTGAAGCGGAAGCCGGCTTCGCAGAGACCTTTTTGCGGTCTGAATGGGTCCCGGACAATGCGGTCGGCTCAGCCGGTCTTTTCTGCTTTTTCGTTTTTTTCTGCATGGCCACTAGCGCCTTGTATAAAAGATCGCCGCAGGGGAGGCCTGCCTTTTCCCCCAGAGGGTCGAACACGAGTTACAGCGTTACCGTCTCCCGCAGGGAGCGCAGAGATGCCTTTGGGAAAGGATGATCCGACGATGGGGAGTTTTCGTCCAGGACTTGGCCGGCCCCCCCCGACCAACGAGTATGAACAGTGATTGTCTTTGTGGGGACTTAGGCCTTGTCAAGGCACAGAAGCAACGCTGGCAGGCCCCTCCTCGATACACATTCTAATGACAGTTTTAGAAACAAGTGTATTTAATTACCATTTTTACTTTTTGGCTGTCAAATAGATAAAAATTAAAAACAAAACGATGGATACCACTTTTGAGATCCGAGTTTTTGCTGGGCACTCCTCTTAATCGCCGGGCAGGTTTGTCACTTGCATTAGGCTTAAATTTAGGCTTACCTTGGTTAGGTCAAAACGTGCGCCCCCATGTTCCGGCCAACCATTACCGCAAGGATAAATGCCCGATGAAAAAGCCTCTCTTGATCACAGTAATCGCTCTTTCTTGCCTGGCCCTGATCGGCGTGTCATCCGCCGCGGCATCTTCGGACGTCTTCAGCCGACCGCGCATCGAAGCCGATCTCGCGGCGGTCAACCACCTTCGTGCCGGGCTTCAAAATACCCTGAAATACATCGCGGCAACCCCCGAGGTCTTCCAATCCGAAAATCGCAGGGAACTGCCTGGGCGCGACGAGAAAGTAAAACCCTGCGCGGCGGAGCCTTTCAGGTCTTTTACGGGGCCTTTCTGGGCCAGTACCGATATGCCCTGGAATTTCTGAGAGAGATGCAGGCCTGCCCTTATGCCGATACCGTTTTTAACGAAACTCAGCCCGGCCTGGGCCTGCCCGAAAAAACCTTTGCCGATTACAAATTCCGCTTCCTGAATATCGCCATTGCCACCGAGTTCGCGGCCCTGAACATCATCGACAAACTGACCGCCCACAAGGCCTTTCCGGCCAGTCGCCGAATTATCGAGGCCGACCGCAGCACCATACGACAATTCGGCCGGGGCAGGGGCGAGGTCATGACCGTGCAGAATGCATGGAAAATTGTCGAGGATCTGGGGTTCAGCGCCTGGCTTCCGGTGCAGAAGTCGCTCAGCCGGACCATGGGGCGGATCAAGGTCAGGCGCCACGGCCAAAGCCTCATCAGCGACGCCCAGATCAGGGTACTTGCCGGGCAATTGGAACCCGGCGACATTCTGCTCGAACGGCGCGAATGGTACATGTCCAACGTGGGACTGCCGGGATTCTGGACCCACGCGGCGCTCTATGTCGGCACCGCCGAAGAACGCAAGGCCTTCTTCTCCGCTCCGGAGGTTGTCGCCTGGGTCCGCCGGATGGGGCGCGATGACGGCGACTTTGAGGGATTGCTCAAATACCGTTTTCCAGAGGCCTCGGTGCGCTCAGCGGGGAGCGATGCCAAGGGGCACCGTCTCAACATTCTTGAAGCGATCGAAGCC
>CALZIC010000012.1 GCA_945787285.1 uncultured Desulfuromonadales bacterium | reverse complement strand
AAGAGGGCTCCGCTCAGCCGGTAGACCTTGGCACCCGATTCGTCGATGCTGTTGCTCGAGGTGATGCGCTTGGCACTCTCCCAGGCGAAAACCAGCGCCGAAACGACGACTCCGACGCCAACGGCGATGGCCAGGTCGGTGGCGACGGTGACGCCTGAGACGAGCACCAGCACCAGGGCGTCGGTGCGCGGGATCTTGTGCAGGATGCGCAGGCTCGACCAGGCGAAGGTGCCGATGACGACCATGAACATGACGCCGACCAGTGCGGCCAGGGGGATCATTTCGATGAGTCCCGAGGCAAAGACGATAAAGATCAGCAGAAACAGGGCCGCCGAAATGCCGGAAAGCCGGCCCCGGCCACCGGAGTTGATATTGATCATGCTCTGACCGATCATGGCGCATCCGCCCATGCCGCCGAAGAAGCCGGTCACCACGTTGGCGACCCCCTGGCCGATGCACTCCTTGTTGCCGCGGCCGCGGGTCTCGGTGAGTTCGTCGATCAGGCTCATGGTCATCAGCGACTCGATCAGGCCGATGGCGGCCAGGATGCACGCGTAGGGGAGGATGACCAGGATAGTGTCGAGATTTATCGGAACCAGCGGAATGTGGAACTGGGGGAGGCCGCCGAATGTGGAACTGGGGGAGGCCGCCGGAAACCGAGGCCAGGTCGCCGACCATGCGGGTGTCGAGGTCGAAGCCGTGGGCCAGGGCGGTGACGCCGATAATAGCGGCCAGCGAAGCGGGGACGGCCCGGGTCAGTTTGGGGAGGAAATGGGTGATCGCCATGGTCAGCGCCACCAGACCGAGCAGCAGGTAAAGGGTGGGGCCGCTCATCCACTGCAGAATCCCCTCGGCATTTTTAACCTTGAACTGGCCGAGCTGGGCCAGGAAAATGACGATGGCCAGGCCGTTGACAAAGCCGAGCATGACCGGATGGGGAATCAGGCGCACGAACTTGCCGAGCCGCAACAGGCCGGCGCTGACCTGGATGATGCCCATCAGCACCACGGTGGCGAACAGGTACTCGACCCCGTGGCGGGCGACCAGATCGACCATGACGACCGCCAGGGCGCCGGTGGCGCCGGAGATCATCCCCGGGCGACCGCCGATGGTGGCGGTGATCAGGCCGACCAGAAAGGCGGCGTAAAGGCCGACCAGCGGTTCGACCCCGGCGACAAAGGCAAAGGCCACCGCTTCGGGTACCAGGGCCAGGGCCACGGTCAGGCCCGAGAGTATATCATCTTTGCAACTTGCGGTTTTTCTGACAAAAAGTTCAAACATCATTATCCCTATGATTTTAGATTTCGGTTCAGCAAAGCCGCTAATCTTATATGTCAGACCGCTGAATAGCAAGTTAGAATTGCGTTAGATTTGGGAATGACTACCAGATGGTGGGTGCTTGGGCGGGCAGTGGGCAGTGAGGAGTGAGGAGTGAGGAGTGAGGGGGGCTGGTTCCCAAAAGGACCGGGCGACCGATGGGTCGCCCGGGGTTTTCTCAGTGCCTCTGTGTCTTGTATGTTGAGGCTCTTTTTTAAAGCCCTGCGTCTTTGGCCAGTTTCTCCCAGGCGGGGAGGCTGCGCTCGATGATGCTGGCGTCGATGCAGTAGGCGATTCGGAAGTAGCCGGGGGCGCCGAAGCCGCTGCCGGGGACGAGCAGGATGTTGTGCTTCTGGGCCAGGGTGACGAACTCGATATCGTCGGCCAGGGGCGACTTGGGAAAGAGGTAGAAGGCGCCGCCGGGCTTGACCATCTCGAAGCCCATGGCGGTGAGATTGTCGTAGAGCAGGTCGCGTTTCTGGCGGTATTCGTCGATATCGACGCTTTCGCGCTGCAGTCGGGTGACCAGGCGCTGGGCCAGGGCCGGGGCGTTGACGAAGCCGAGCACGCGGTTGCAGAAGACCGCCCCTTCCATGAAAAGAGCGACGTCCTCCATCTGCGGGTTGGCGGCGAGGTAGCCGATGCGCTCCCCGGGCAGGGCGAGGTCCTTGGAGTGCGAGGTGACGATCACCGAGTTTTTGATGCATCCGAAAATACCCGGGACCTCCTGGCCGTCGTAGGCAATGCGGGCGTAGGGTTCGTCGGAGATGACGTAGAGAGTGCGGCCCAGTTCCTGCTCCTTGCGGGCCAGCATCTGCCCGAGTGCCTCGAGGGATTCTTTCGGGTAGATAACCCCGGTGGGGTTGTTGGGGTTGTTGACGATGATCGCCCGGGTCTTTTCACCGATGGCGGCCTCGATGGCCGGGATGTCAAGCTGAAAGGTTTCGCGGTCGGTCCAGACCTCGCGGGCGACTCCGCCGTGATTGTCGATGTAGAATTTGTATTCGACGAAATAGGGGGTGAGGATGATGACTTCTTCACCCGGGTTGAGGATGGTTTTGAGAACCACGTTGAGGGCGCCGCCGGCCCCGCAGGTCATGATGACGTGGCGCCCCTCGACTGGCTGGGGGGACTTGTCCGACAACACTTCGGCCACCGCCGCACGGGTTTCTTCGTAGCCGGCGTTGTTCATGTAGCGGTGCATGCCGGGGAGGGGAGTGTTGGCCAGTTCAAGCATCTCTTTGTGGAAGGCTTTGGGTGGTTCGACCGAGGGGTTTCCGATGGTGAAATCGAATACATTTTCGGCGCCGTGAATCCTGCTCAGGCGCGCTCCCTCTTCAAACATTTTGCGGATCCAGGAAGAGCGTTCTATGCAGGTTTGAACCTTGGCGGATATGGTCATCGGGGTCTCCTGTGTATTTAATATATAGCATCAGTGGTCGGGGTCTATCCGTTTACAGGTTTTGGAGTTTAGCCGTGAGCCGCAGTCCGGTCAAGGATTAATGGTACGGCTTGCTGCGCTGCCCAGCGACCTCCTGCAGGGACCGCTCTGCTGACCGGGCCCCGCTTGAAATCAGGGTTTTCCGTTGATTTTTGTCAGGCGATACGTTAAGTTTCCTGCTCGTAATTTATCCGGAAAGGGGACGCCGTTATGGCCATGAAGGATCTTGGAAATCTGCGCCAGAGGATCGATGACATTGACGATACCATCCTCGACCTGCTCAACAAAAGGGCCGAGGTGGTCATCGAGGTCGGAAAGGCCAAGGCCGGAGAAAGCCGGGAGTTTTACGTTCCCAGTCGGGAAAAGGCCATCTACCAGCGACTGACCGCCCACAACCCGGGCCCTTTCCCCTCCGAGGCGATCCGCAAGGTGTTTCGCGAGATCATTTCGGCCTCTCTCTCTCTTGAGCAACCGATGAAAGTGGCCTTTCTCGGACCCCAGGGAACCTTTACCCATGCGGCCGCCATGCAGCAGTTCGGGTTTTCGGCCCAGCTGGTGCCGCAGAAAAGCATCCCGGCGGTTTTCGAAGAGGTGGCCCGCGGGCGGGCCCCCTACGGGGTCGTACCGGTGGAGAATTCGACCGAAGGGGTCGTCTCCCATACCCTCGACATGTTCGTGGAGTCGGAACTCAAGGTCAATGCCGAGATCCTGCTCCCCATCAACCATTACCTGCTGTCGCGCAGCGGCCGCATCGAGGATATCAAAAAGGTCGTTTCCCATCCCCAGGCATTGGCCCAGTGCCGCAAATGGCTCGAGGAAAACCTTCCCGATGTCGCCCTGGTCGACGTGGGCAGCACGGCCCTGGCGTCCCAGATGGTCCTTGAAGACGAATCTGCCGCAGCGATTGCCAGTGACATGGTCGCATCCCTCTACGGGCTGCAGGTGGTCAAGGAAAAGATCGAGGATAATCCCAATAACCATACCCGGTTTCTGGTCATCGGCAAAAATACCCCGGATCGCAGCGGCAACGACAAGACCTCGCTGATGTTCAGTATCAAGGACCAGCCCGGCATTCTCTACCGCATGCTCGAGCCGTTCAGCAAGCGGGCGATCAACCTGACCAAGATCGAGAGCCGTCCGATGAAGAAAAAGGCCTGGGAGTACGTTTTTTTCCTCGATATCGAGGGGCATATCGGAGATGAGAATCTCAGCGAGGCCGTCGAGGAACTGCGCCAGTACTGCCAGTTCCTCAAGGTGCTCGGCTCCTATGCCAGCGCCCGTTGACTGAGGAGGGGCACTGAGGCCCCTGCATGCGGCAGAGCGCATGATGTCGATTCAATTCACGGTTAAATTTAAATATCTGGAACAGACATGAGCAATTATCTGGTGCCCAAATTGGCGGTTGTTGGAGTCGGACTGATCGGCGGTTCTCTCGCTTTGGCCCTCAAGGAGGCCGGCGCTGTCGGCGAGGTCATCGGCATTGGCCGGGGGCTGGCGAACCTTGAGAAGGCCCTCGAGCTCGGCGTGGTCGACCGCTATACTCAGGATTTGGCCGAAGGGGTCGCTGATGCCGACCTGGTCTTTCTGGCCACCCCGGTTTTGACTCTTGCTCAAGTAGCCGCCGCGGCAGCCCCTCATATGAAGCCTGGGGCCGTCCTGACCGATGGCGGCAGCGTCAAGGCGAGCGTCGCCGAGGCCATCGAGCCGCTGATGCCCGAAGGTGTTCATTTTGTGCCCGGTCACCCGATCGCCGGAACGGAAAACAGCGGCGCCGAGGCCGCTTTCGCCACCCTGTACCACGGACGGCGCTGTATTATCACCCCGACCGAAAAGACCGATGCCGCTGCCCTCGACCTGGTCACCCGGGTCTGGAAAACGGCCGGCAGCGAGGTCGTTCTCATGGACGTGATCAAGCACGACCGGGTGCTCGCCGCCATCAGCCACCTTCCCCATATGGTGGCCTATTCGCTGGTCAACGCGGTCGGCTCCTACGACCGCTACGAAGAGAATATTCTCGAATATTCGGCCGGCGGCTTTCGCGATTTCACCCGCATCGCCTCCTCCGACCCGACCATGTGGCGGGACATCGCCCTGACCAACCGCGAGGCCCTGCTGGAGATGATGGATCGCTGCGAAGCCTTTTTCGCCGAGCTCAAGGAAGATGTGCGCCAGGGGGAGGGGGACAAGCTGTACGAGTTTTTCCTGCGCTCCAAGGAATTGCGGGACGGGATTCTGTAGGCGACACTTTTGTTCAGAGGCAAAAAGTCAAAAGAACAGGGGGTGCGCCCCCTGACGGCGCCTTACTCTCTTTGCTTGCCCAAAGAGAGTAAGCAGAGAAAGGGCACCCCGCTCCTTGCCCTTCGGGTTCCCTTCGCCACGCAGACATTTTGAGGGCGGGCAAAACTCGCTTCGCTCAAACAGTTGCCCACCTTTTTCTCAAAACGCCCACGCAGCGAAGGCTGCGTCACAGGGGAAGGTAAAGACAGCTCGCCCCTTCGGGGCTTTTCAAGACCCCTGCCATTTGCTGAGGGTCTTCGTCAATACGGAGAAGTTGTCCATGTCCGAATCCAGAACCATCAGTGCTGCCGGCGGCTTGCGCGGTGAAATCACCGTCCCCGGCGACAAGTCGATATCCCATCGTTCCATCATGCTCGGTTCCCTGGCCAAAGGGACGACCCTGGTGCATGGTTTCCTGCACGGCGAGGACAACCACGCCACCCTCAACGCTTTTCGCAGCATGGGGATCGAAATCGAGGAGCTTGCAGGCGGTGATCTCAAAATCGAGGGGAAGGGGCTGCACGGTCTCAGCGAACCTGGGGACGTGATCGACTGCGGCAACTCGGGGACGACCATTCGCCTGATGACCGGGCTGCTGGCCGGGCAGAACTTCTTTTCGGTCCTCACCGGGGACCGTTATCTGCGCCGTCGGCCGATGAAGCGGGTCATCGGCCCTCTTGCGACCATGGGTGCCAAAATCTGGGGGCGCGGCGGCGGCGACCTGGCCCCTCTGGCTATCTGCGGGACCAAACTGCAGAGTACCGAGTACGACTCGCCGATCGCCAGCGCCCAGGTGAAATCGGCGATGATTCTGGCCGGTCTTTACGCCGACGGGGTGACCACGGTCCGTGAGCCTCATCTCTCCCGCGACCACAGCGAGCGCATGCTGCGCTACTTCGGCGCCGATGTTCGTCCCTTTGAGGGAGGGGTTTCGGTAGCTGGTCAGCCTCAGCTCGAAGGGCGCGAGGTCTTTGTCCCCGGGGACATTTCCTCGGCCGCCTTTTTCATGGTGGCCGCCCTGATCGTTCCCGGTTCCGAACTGTTGATCCGCAACGTCGGGCTCAACCCGACCCGAAGCGGCATCATCGATATCCTCCAGGAGATGGGGGGCTCTCTCGAACTGGTCAACCCGCGGGAACTCTCCGGGGAGCCGGTGGCCGACGTTCTGGTGCGCAGCAGCCAGCTGCGCGGGATCGAGATCGGCGGCAGCGTGGTGCCGCGCGCCATCGACGAGTTTCCGGTGGTCAGTGTTGCCGCCTCTTTTGCCGAGGGGACTACGACCATTCGCGATGCCCGTGAGCTGCGGGTCAAGGAGACCGACCGCATTGCCGCCATGACCTCCGAACTGAGCGCCCTGGGTGCCAAGGTAGAAGCTCGCGAAGACGGCATGGTGATCGAGGGGATCGAAGGTCTTCGCGGGGGAGGCGTCACCTCGCACGGTGATCATCGCATCGCCATGAGTATGGCGGTTGCCGCCTTGAGAGCAGGCGGTGAAGTGACGATCGAGGATACCGGCTGTACGGCCACTTCCTTTCCCAATTTCTGGCAGTTGCTGAGCGAGATTCGCTGATAGCGAAACTTTTCGATGATAGAAGGAATTTGAGTTGAAGCGAGAATTGATCGTTGCCATTGACGGCCCTTCCGGAGCCGGTAAGAGTACCCTGAGCAAGCTGCTCTCCCGCACTTTGGGATATGTCAATATTGATACCGGGGCCATGTACCGCAGCGTCGCCCTGGCCTCTCAGCGTTGCGGGGTCGACCTGAATGATGAGGCCGCCCTGGGCCAGCTGGCCCGGTCGGTCGATATCGAGTTTGTGCGCCAGGATGCCTCAGAGAAGGTTCTTCTCAATGGTGAAGATGTCTCCGAAGCGATTCGTACCCCGGACGTCAGCCTTCTGACCTCGCGGGTCTCGGCCTGCCGCGAGGTGCGGCAGGCGATGGTCGATCTGCAGAGGAGCATGGGCGAGCGCGGCGGGGTGGTGCTCGAAGGTCGGGACATCGGCACCGTGGTTTTCCCGGCGGCCGAGGTCAAGTTTTTTCTCGGTGCCTCCGCCTCGGAGCGGGGCCGCAGGCGCTACGAGGAGCTCAAGGTCAAGGGGCTGGAAGTCGACCTTGAGCAGACCATTGCCGAGGTCGAAGCCCGGGATGCCGCCGACACGGCTCGCGAGCATGCCCCGCTGGTGCAGGCGTCGGATGCCCTGGTGATCGATTCGACCTCGATGTCGATCGAGGACGTTCTTCAGCTGATGGTCGAAACGGCCAGCGAGCGCCGCCGGGAGGCGGGATTGACGGTCGGTGTGGCGGGAGAGGCGCCGTGAAGATCGTTCTCGGGCAAAGCGCCGGGTTCTGCTTCGGTGTCAAAAGGGCGACCCAGATGGCCTTCGAGGCGGCCGACAAACATTGCCAGATCTGCTCGCTGGGGCCGGTCATCCACTCGCCGCAGCTGGTGGGCAAGCTGGAAGAAAAGGGCGTCGAGGTCATCCGCGCTGTGGAGGATATTCCCGGGGGGGCGGTGATTATCCGTTCTCACGGCGTGAGCTCCGGGGAAATGGACAAGATCGGCGATCGCGATCTCGAGGTGGTCGACGCGACCTGTCCGTTCGTGAAAAAAGCCCAGGAGTACGCCGGCCAGTTGAGCCGCGAAGGGTACGTGGTGGTCGTTGTCGGTGAAAGGGAGCACCCGGAGGTGCAGGGGATCGTCTCCTACGCCGAGGGGGAGGTCCACGTCGTCGCCGATGCCCACGAGGCCGACCCTTTGCCGCGCCGCAAGCGCATCGGCATCATCGCCCAGACGACCCAGTCCTTCGACAATTTACGGGCGGTGGTCGATATCTGCCTTGAAAGAAGTCGCGAACTCAAGGTTTTCAACACCATCTGCGATGCAACCTCGGTTCGGCAGGAAGAGGCCCAGGCGATTGCCGGCCAGGTCGATGTCATGCTGGTTATCGGCGGCTTCAACAGCGCCAACACCACCCGCCTGGCCCAGATCTGCAAAAATGTGCAGCTGAAAACCTACCATATCGAAACCGCCCATCAGATCGATGGCGGCTGGTTCGAAGGCGCCGAATCGGTTGGAATCACAGCGGGAGCATCGACGCCGCGGTGGATTATCGACGAGGTTGTTCAGGCGGTCGAAAAGGTGGGGCGATAAAAGCCTCGATAAAAGGTTTGTTTTTTGTAAAACACTATGATAGTGTTCCTCTTCATGGCCGCGAGTCATACTGTCGCGAACCGACAGGAAATTCGTTAGGGGGTTACAACTTCAAATGGTTGAAAACACAGAAACAAACAACATGGAAGACGACGCTGAATTCATGGATGATGATGAGTTCGGTATGAGCTTTGAGGATCTTTTTGAGAATAGTCTCAAGGAGCTTAAAGCCGGTAATGTCGTAGTAGGTACGGTTGTTCAGGTCAATCCTGATTCGGTCGTCGTCGATGTCGGCGGCAAGTCCGAAGGCTTGATTGCCAGCAACGAATTCCTCGACGAGAGCGGGCAGGTCAAAACCGACATCAAGGTCGGTGACCAGTTCGACGTCCTCATCGAGCGCACCGAAAACGAGAACGGCTTGATCAGCCTCTCCAAGGAGAAGGCCGATCGTCAAAAGATCTGGAACGCTCTGGAAGAGGGCGCTGTGGTCGAAGGTCGGATTGTCTCCCGCATCAAGGGCGGTCTGGCTGTCGATATCGGCGTCAATGCCTTCCTGCCCGGCTCTCAGGTTGACCTGCGTCCCGTTCGCAACCTGGACAAGATGCTCGGCGAGTCTTTCGATTTCAAGATTATCAAGCTGAACAAGCGTCGTGGCAATATCGTCCTGTCTCGCCGGGTTCTCCTGGAAGAGAAGCGCGAAAGCCAGCGTGGCGACACCCTGAAGAACCTCGAAGAGGGTCAGGTTGCCGAAGGTGTGGTCAAAAACCTCACCGATTACGGCGCATTTATCGATCTGGGCGGCATCGACGGCCTGCTTCACATCACCGACATGTCCTGGGGGCGCGTGACTCACCCCTCCGACATTCTCAACGTCGGCGACAAGATCAACGTCAAGGTCCTCAAGTTCGATCGTGAGAAGGAGCGCGTCTCCCTGGGTCTCAAGCAGATCTCTCCCGATCCCTGGCTCGACGTCGAAGGCAAGTTCCCTGTCAGCAAGAAAGTCGCCGGCAAGGTCGTCAGCCTCACCGATTACGGCGCATTCGTCGAACTCGAAGAGGGTGTCGAGGGGCTTATCCACGTCTCCGAAATGAGCTGGACCAAGCGTATCAAGCACCCCAACAAGGTTCTGAGCATCGGCGACGAAGTCGAGTCGGTGGTTCTGGCCCTTGATATCTCCAACCGTCGCATCTCCCTGGGCCTCAAGCAGGTTGAGCCCAATCCCTGGGAAGTTGTCGGCGAAAAGTTCCCCATCGGTACCATCATCGAAGGCCAGGTCAAGAATATCACCGACTTTGGTATCTTTGTCGGCGTCGACGAGGGAATTGACGGTCTGGTGCATATCTCCGACCTGTCCTGGACCAAGCGCGTCAAGCATCCCTCCGAGCTTTACAAGAAGGGTGATGTCGTCCGCGCCGTCGTTCTGAATATCGACCGTGAAAACGAGCGTTTCTCCCTCGGCGTCAAGCAGTTGATGTCCGATCCCTGGGAGGCGATCCCCACTCGCTACACCCCCGGTACCATTATCCGCGGGCAGGTTACCTCGGTAACCGACTTCGGCATCTTTGTCGAGGTAGAAGAGGGTATCGAAGGGCTCATCCACGTTTCCGAGATCAGCAAGGAAAAAGTGGACTCTCCCAAGAGCTGCGCCAACGTTGGTGATGATCTTGAAGCGGTTGTTCTCAATGTAGACACCGTCGAAAGAAAAATCGCCCTGTCGATCAAGCACCTGGCCAACCAGAAGGAAAAGGCCGAAGTCGACGCCTTCCTCGGCGCCCAGAAAAGTGCTACATCCAACCTTGGCGACCTGCTTCAGGGTGCATTGAACAAGGCTGGTTCGGACAACGACGAGGAATAATCGTCACTGCCCCAATCAAAACCCCCGCAGCTTGCGTTGCGGGGGTTTTGTGTTAAGGGAGCACTCATGAATAAAAGGCCATTTCTGGTGGCGGCGGCGGTACTCGGAGCTGTTTTTGTCTTTTTTCTTGCTCTCGTGGTCACCGTGGTCAACTGGTTGGGACATTCGACGCCCTTTCCGTTGGGCCAGAAGGTCGGCGTCATTGAAATTACCGGAGTTATTGCTTCTTCACGGCTGACCAATGAGCGTATCATCCGCTTTAAAGAAGATAATGCGGTAAAGGCCGTGGTGCTGCGTATTGACTCTCCTGGTGGGGGCGTCGGCCCGTCCCAGGAAATTTACCGGGAAGTTCAGAAACTTGCTGCGGTCAAACCTGTGGTCGTCTCCATGGGAGCTGTAGCGGCTTCTGGCGGCTATTATGTCGCCGCCCCCGGGCAGCGTATTTTTGCAAATCCCGGCACCATCACAGGCAGCATCGGTGTGATCATGGAATTCACCAATGTGCAGGAACTTCTGGGCAAGATCGGTCTTTCCAACGAGGTGGTCAAAAGCGGGCAGCATAAGGATATCGGATCCCCCGTTCGCCCTATGAGCGAACAGGACCGAAAGATTCTGCAGGCGATGATCGATGACGTGCATCTGCAGTTCATCTCCGCTGTCGCCGAAGGGCGCAAAATGGATCTCGAGGCGGTTCGGCCTCTGGCCGATGGCCGCATCTTTACCGGGCGTCAAGCGATGGCCGCCGGTCTGGTCGATGAAACAGGGAATCTGCAGGATGCCATCGATAGTGCAGCTAAGCTTGGCGGTATCGCTGGAAAACCCCAGGTGGTCTATCCGCCTGCGGAAAAGTACGAGTTTTTCGATTATTTTGTTGAGGAAAGCATCAGCCATTTGCGGCGTGGCTTGAATGAAAAGTCTGGTGGAGGAATGCAGTTCCTCTGGGCTGAATAAATCAGGAGGCAGTTTTTTATTATGACTAAAAGTGAATTGATTGAACGCCTGTCCCATGTCAGTGGTTCGGTAAACAAGAAAGAAGCTGAGCTGATCGTCAATACTATTTTTGACAGCATCGGTGACACGTTGGTCGATGGCGGCCGCGTAGAAATCCGCGGCTTTGGCTCCTTCACTATTCGCGAGCGTGATGCCCGTGAGGCCCGCAACCCCAAAAGTGGCGAAATTGTCAAAATCCCTTGCAAAAAAACGCCCTTTTTCAAAACCGGTAAAGAACTGCGTGAGCGGGTTAATCGTCAGGGCTAGTCCCTGGCATTCCCCCTTTTCCTTTATCTGAAGGATCCAATTATGTCCATGCAATCGAATACGCACCTGCAGGCCAGTCCGCAATGGGTCGGTGAAGTGGTCGAGCTTGCGTCGGGCAAGGCTGTTGCACGCCTTGAAACGCGGCGTGAAATGGTTGTGGATGAACACAGCCTGGTACATGGTAGTTTCGCCTTCGGCCTGGCCGATTATGCGGCCATGCTTGCGGTGAACGACCCCAATGTGGTACTCGGCGCGGCCGAGACGCGTTTTCTAGCACCGGTCAAATGCGGGGAAACGATGCTGGCCTGCGCAACGGTTGTCGAGGACAAGGGGAAAAAGCGGATCGTGTCTTGCTCTGTCTCGACCGACCGGATCGTTTTTGAGGGGACTTTTACTTGCTTTGTTCTTGAAAAGCACGTCCTCGCGGGCTAGGCGCGTCTTTTCCTGATTGCGGAGTCCCGATCCCAGTAACAAAAAGAGCCCCGTCCTCTTCAGGTCGGGGCTCTCTTTGTTTCGGCTGTGCCGTGGCCTCAGATCACTCCGAGATGCCGGGCGATGTCATAAAGTTTTGACCGCTAATTTCAATGGCACCCCCTGAAGTCCACTTCAGGCGTCCTGCTCATAGGCAGGCTGGCTCACCGTGGCCTTGACCGGGGGCTGTTATCTGAATGTTGGTCAACCCTTTTAACTCTCGCGCCAAACATCCCAGAGATGTCTGATCTGTGGCTCTTGGTTTTAAAGGTAACACATGGGCATGTTCTGTCAAACGGATATAGATAAAATTTTGGCTCGGGGGGCATCGGGCCTTTTCCACCCTACTGCGGCACCTTCTTTCCGCCTGTTTCCGTGCTGCAGCTTGTGTTAGTATGTGCGGGTTGGCTCCTTTACAGCCATAACCTGCTCGCCTCATGCCCTGTATCTGGGGGGGGCGAATTTCTCTGTGGTGACATCCTTTATGGCTAGAAAAACCTATCGACTGACGGCCGGAGCCGAAGATGACGGAACCCGTCTCGATCAGTTCATCGCCAGACATCAACCGGAACTCTCCCGAACCCTGCTGCGCAAGGTGATCGACCTCGGTGGTGTTCATGTGGCCGGAAAGAGGGTGCGCAAATGCTCCTTCGCCGTTCGGCGGGGGCAGGGGGTCGAGGTCTACATCGACGGCCTGCCTCTGGAGCCCTTCACCCTGAGCGATGATCACATTCTTCACCGCGACAAGTACCTCCTTGCGATCAACAAGCCGGCCGGTGTCGATACCCAGCCGACCCCTTCCCGCTACAAGGGAACCCTCTATGATGCCCTTCTGCGCTTTCTGCAGGATCCCTTCCGGCCCAAAGACCGACCAAGCCTGGGCATGGTTCAGCGGCTTGATCGGGACACCTCGGGGGTGATGGTCTTTTCTATTCACCCCTCCTGTCACCGGGCCCTTACCGAGTCCTTTGTCGGCCGGGATGTGAAAAAGGTCTACCTGGCCCTGGTGGCGGGAAGTCTGCAAGAAAAGGCCGGTGAATTTCGTTCGCTGCTGGCCAAAAACAGGGCTTCCAACCTGGTGCGTTCGGTGGCCCGGGGCGGGAAGGAGGCGATTACCCGCTACCGGGTGGTAGAGGAATTTCGCGGCGCTTCTTTGGTGGAGGTCGAACTGTTGACCGGGCGTTCGCACCAGATTCGGGCCCATTTTTCCGAAGCCGGACACCCTCTGCTCGGAGACAGTCGTTACGGCGGGCCGGACCAGTTTGGCGGTCGGCCGGTTCTTCGCCAGATGCTTCATTCCCGACAGCTTCTGCTTTCCCACCCAAGACTACAAGGTCCGCTCGATCTTGAGGCGCCACTGCCTGCCGACATGGAAAAACTGCTCGGTTTGCTGCGCGCAGACCCTGATTAACCGCTATCCCCTGCCAAAGGCTTTTTAAATGCTTACCTATCCAGAGATTGATCCCATAATTTTTCAGATCGGCCAGCACCTTGCGGTTCGCTGGTACGGCGTGATGTATCTGCTGGGCTTCTTTTTCGGCTACCTCATCATTCGTCATCTCGCCCGCCTTCGCCAACTCCCTCTCGACGGCGAACAGATTTCCGATCTCCTCTTTTATGTGGTTGTCGGGGTTATCCTCGGCGGGCGCCTCGGATACACGCTCTTTTACAACTTTGGCTATTACGTTCGCCATCCCTTGGAAATTTTGGCGGTGTGGGAGGGGGGGATGAGTTTTCACGGCGGATTGCTCGGGGTGGTTGTCGCCTCGGTAGTCTTCTGCCTGCGAAAAAAGATACCGATCCTTCTTACCGGCGATGTTCTGACCACCGCGGCAACGGTCGGACTCGGGCTTGGGCGCATTGGGAACTTCATCAATGGTGAACTCTGGGGGCGGGTGACCGAGGTGCCTTGGGGCATGGTCTTCCCCGGCGCCGGTTCACTGCCGCGGCACCCCAGCCAGTTGTACGAGGCCGTTTTGGAGGGTCCGGTCCTTTTTTCCCTGCTGTACCTGATGCACCGGCGCAAGGTATACTGGGGTATTCCATTTTTTAGTTTTTTTGCCGGCTACGGTCTGTTCCGGTTTGCCCTGGAATTTTTTCGCCAGCCCGATGCTCACCTCGGATTCCTCTGGGGTGGGGCCACCATGGGGCAGCTGCTGTCACTGCCGATGATCGTGGCGGGGGTGGCGGGGGTCGTCTATTCTCTGCGGCAGAAGAGGAATGCATGAAACGTTTTCAAGCGGTTATATTCGATTGCGACGGGGTGTTGTTCGAGAGCCGGCAGGCGAACCTGGCCTATTATAACGCGATCCTCGAGTCTTTTGGTGAGGCGCCCGTTTTGCCGGAAGAACAGGGTAGGGCCCACCTCTGTCATACGGCCGCATCCCCGGAGGTTTTCAGGGTGCTGCTTGGACAGGAGCGGGTTGCAGAGGCGGTGAATGTTGCTGCCGCCATCGATTACCGGCAGTTTATCCCCTTTATGCAGCCTGAGCCCGGCATGGTTGAAGCCCTGGAAGCGCTCTCGGCGAAGGTGCCCCTGGCGGTCGCCACCAACCGTGGGACGAGCATGCCCGAGATTCTCCGGCACTTCAGCCTATCCCACTATTTCAGCACGGTCGTTACTTGTAAAGACGTGGAGCGTCCCAAGCCCTTTCCCGATATGTTGACCATGGCTTCGCGGCGGCTGCGGATTTCTGAACAGGACATTCTCTTTATCGGTGATTCGGAACTCGACAGGGATGCCGCGCGGGCGGCCGGCGTCAGCTTTGCTTCGTACAAGGGAGACCTGGGGGCCGATATCGAGCTGTGCCATCATGGTGAGACAGTTAATCTGGTACTCGGAAGTGCTGCGGGGCAGGGCGAACTTTGAGGGATTCGGTGCTGTCGATTGATCTGAAAAGGGGGGGGATGGCGGGTCTATTCCCCGCTTAAAGGTCCATACTGAGAGGCCTAGAGGGTTTTCTCCATTTCAAGGACATGTCCTTTGGTGTGCCTTCTGTAGGTTACCGTGTCCATCAGGGTGCGGATAATGTAGATTCCACGGCCGTGTTCGTCGAGCGATTTGAAATCGGGAATCGGTAGAGCGTTCACATCGAAGCCCTGTCCCTCGTCGTACACCTTGATGTTGAGGACCCTGTCCAGGATGCTGATGGTTATGTGGACTTCCTTTGCAGGGTTCCCCTCATTGGCATGACGAATGGCATTGGCCATCGCTTCGGTCAGCACCAGGTTAAGATTATAGGCGAGTTCTTCACGGTCCCCGTGGTAGCGTTTGAGGGTTCGTGCGATGTCTTCGCCGATCTTGCCGATGAGACCCAGGTAGCGGGTCTGGTTGGGGACTTTGATGTCTACCTCGATCTTTTCGTTCATGAGGTCCTCAACGTGTGTGGCGGCGGTTCAAGGTCGATTCCCGTAACTTTTGCGGGGAGCAAACCTTGAACCTGACACACCGCACGGTTAAAAGCTTGCCAGGGCTTCCTCGGTGTCGGGGAAGATTTCAAATACCCGGTGCAGGCGGGTCAGTTCGAACATCGACTTGACCTGGGGCTGCAGGCCGCAGAGCTTCAGGTTGCCATTGCGGGCGCTGGCATTTTTGAACCCTGAGACCAGGGCTCCAAGCCCGGACGAGTCGACAAAACGCACATCGTGCAGGTTGACAACGATGTCGATTTTTCCTTCCTCGAAAAGATTCAGCATCTGGGTTTTGAGTTCTCCGCTGTTATGGGCATCGAGGCGTTCTTCCTTAACTTCGATCAGGACGACAGCACCCTTCTCTTCAATTTTCAAGATCATTTAAAGTCTCCTTGTTTAAATGTCATTCCGGCGCGAACCGTCGCCATGGCAGCCAGTCACGCGTTTCTCGCTAAGATAGCCTGTTGTCTCTCCTTGTCAGATTACCTTAGCATAATCAGTACTTTGACGCCATCGATTACGTACCTTTGGGCAATAATAAATTTGGGGCCACGCCCTTTGGAGGCGTTTTTTACCGTCTGGAAACGGTTTCTTTTGGCCGTCTCGGTGCCTATCTGCGGCCTCGTAACGACGAAAACCTGGCTGTTTCAAGCAGAAACCGACAAGGGTCATACGAAGTTGCCGGTCGGGTACTGATTATTATTCTACACGCATAACCACCAGTGACACGTCATCTTTAAAATTTTGTATTCCGGTAAATATGCGCGCCTGGCTCAAAAGGGTATCGATAATCACCTGGGATGACTCGGTATGATGCTCGTTGAGGGTGGCGAACAGGCGCTCCTCTCCAAAAAATTCACCAGCCCGGTTTTCAGCTTCGGTAATCCCGTCGGTGTAGAGCAGAAGAATGTCCCCAGGGTAAAGCTGTTCCTCTTTCTCTTCGAAAATGACGTCGGTTTTAATGCCGAGAATGAGCCCTTCTGCATCGAGCCGATCGCAGGTCCGGGTATCGACCCGCCAGACCAGTGGCGGGTTGTGACCGGCGCTTGCGTAGGAGAGCCTGCGGGTTTTGGCATTGTACTTCAGGTAAAACATGGTGATGAACAGTTCGGCGTGGGTGAGGTCTTTATAGAAGAACTCGTTGAGTGCCTCCATAATGCCGCTGGCACTTGGCAGGCTCTTGGCCTTGGCCTGTATGAAGGTTCGGGTCTCGGCCATGATGAGCGCCGCGCCGATATTGTGGCCGGATACATCGGCGATAACCAGGTCGAGGGCCTCATTGCTCTGGTAAAGGAAATCGTAGTAGTCTCCCCCCACCTGTCGGGCCGGAACGCAAATCCCCGCCAGGGATACCCCCTTGATGTCAGGCGTTTCCGTGGGGAGCAGGCCCAGCTGAATGGTCTTGGCAATCTGCAGCTCCCTTTCATGCTCTTTGGCGGCGATCAGTTCTTCGGTCTGCTGCGAGTTGCGCCATGCCACCCCGACTTGTCCTGCCATGCTTTTGAACAGCTCGGTAAACTCGCTGGTGAAGATTCCCTTGACCGAGCGGCTGAATGCCGAAAGGACCCCGATCGGCTGCCCTTCGATGGTGATCGGGGCGTGGGCGAACGATTTGATCCTCTCCCGGTGGATGATCTTGGCGGTGACCGGTTTGTCCATGAAGTCGGTATCGTTGACGATGGTGACCGAATTGGTCAAAAAGGTCGTACCGATGTATGAGTCCATGGTCAAGTCCCGCTCCGACTCGCCCAGGTGTTCTGACGTCATCCCCTTCTGGCTGCGAACGGTCAGGGTCATTTTGTCTTCATCGAGAAGACGGACGACGCAGAGGTCGAATTTGAACTGACGCTGAAGGAGTTCGAGAATATTGTCGAGGATCATCTGGATGTCGGTGCCGCTTGCGGCCACGCGGGCCGCTTCGTAGAGGACGGTCAACTGCTCGCGGCTGGCGGTGCGGCTCAGGGTAACGGTGCCGAAAATATCGAAAACATCTTCCATCCGGCTTCCCCGGGTGGCCAGGTAATTATCGATAATAATGCGGGCCGGGGCCGCTCCGACCGACCCGGCCAGGGTGCGTTCGGTGAACCGCTGAAGGTTGGGGATCTCATATTCGGACAGGCTGCCCTTTTCATCGATTTCGCGGTCGCCGACATATTCGGCAATTGCGTTGTGGGCTTGTTTCTCTCCGATAAACTTGGACATCAGCTCGACGAATTCGACGATGGTCGGTGCCTTGCTGATGCGTTTGCGTTCAAGACCCACCGCCTGGGGCTTTAGAGCGTCTACAAATTTGACCGCCTGCTCCTCTTCGTCTTTGCTCTGGCGGGTAAAGAGGGAGAATGTCAAAAAGGCGCCGAGGTTGAAAAAGAGAGTCCAGAAGAGGGAGTGGGTCCAGATGTCGAAACCGCTCAGCCCGAAGAGCTGCAGCGGACGAAGAAAATCGAAGCCGAAGGGACCCTGGTCGAGAATGCTGCTGGAGAGCCATCCGGAACGGACGAAAGAGGGGACCAGCAGGGTGTAGAACCAGATGATGAACCCCAGGATCAGTCCGATGGTCGCCCCTTTCCGGGTGGCCTTTTTCCAGTACAGGCCGCCGATGAGGGAGGGGGCGAACTGGGTTGCCGCCATAAAGGAAATGAGACCGATATTCACCAGGGCGTAGGAATCCCCTACCACGCGGTAAAAGGCGTAGCCAAGAAAGATAACGATCAGGATAAAGAGGCGCTTCAGATAAATCAGGATTGCGGAAAAGTCGGTGGCGCTGAATTTTTTCCAGAGAATGATCGGCATGACCAGGTGGTTGAGGATCATGGTCGAAAGAGCCACCGAGGAGACCATCACCATGCCCGCCGAGGCGGAAAACCCGCCGATAAAGACCAGCATGGCGAGCCAGGGGTGGCCGGCCTGCTGCGGTATCTGCATGACGAAGTAGTCGGCGCTGGTGGTATCGCCCCCATTGAGTATGATTCCGCCGAGGGCGATGGGAATGACAAAAAGGTTCATCAGGAACATGTAGGCCGGAAAGCGCCACATGGCCGCCTTGATATGCTTTTCGTCGGAATTTTCGATGACCATGATGTGAAACTGGCGTGGCAGAAACATGAAGGCCATTATCGACATAAAGGTCAGGGAGAACCACATGGTATAGGGGGTCTGCTCCGTGCCGATAAGGAGCAGGTGTTTTCGCTCGGGGTATTCGGCCAGGAAGCGGTCGAAAATGTCGGAGAACCCGTCGAACAGACCGTAGGTTACAAAAAGGCCGGCGG
>CALZIC010000011.1 GCA_945787285.1 uncultured Desulfuromonadales bacterium | reverse complement strand
AAGGCCTTTATCTTGCGGTGAAGGTTGGAGCGTTCGACTTCGATGGCTTCGGCCGTCCTTGAAACATTCCAGTCGTTTTCTTCAAGTTTCTGGATCAGAAATTCCTTCTCAAATTCCTCTTTGGCTTCGCGGAAGGTCGCTGGCTCTCCATTTCCGGAACTTGTTGGGAGTGAGTTCATGGTGCGTCTGCTGACCATGGAGGGAGGCAGACGCTGCCCGGAGATGACCAGGTCGGGGGTCATGATGACCAACCGTTCAATAATGTTTTTCAGTTCCCGGACATTTCCTGGCCAGGGGTAGTTTCCAAGGGTCTCGAGGGCCTCGGGGCTGAGGGTTTTAATTTCACGGCTTTCTTTGCTGCAAAAATATTCGAGGAAATGATTGGCCAGTTTGGCGATATCATCTTTTCGCTCCCTCAGCGGTGGGACATGGAAGGGAAGGACGTTGAGCCGGTAATAGAGGTCTTCTCGGAAGTTCCCGTTGCGGATTTCTTCTTCCAGGTCCTTATTGGTAGCGGCGATCACTCTGACATCGACTTCGATGGTGCGGTTGCCTCCAACCCTTTCGAACTTTCGTTCCTGCAGGATCCGCAGCACTTTAGCCTGGGTTTTCAGGCTCATGTCGCCGATTTCATCGAGAAACAGGGTGCCTTCGTTGGCCTGATCAAATTTCCCCTTGCGCAGAGCTGTTGCTCCGGTGAAGGATCCTTTTTCATGGCCGAACAGTTCGGACTCGATCAATTCTTCGGGAATGGCCGCGCAATTGACCTCAATAAATGGTTTGGAACTGCGATTAGATTGGGTGTGTATCGCCCGGGCCACGAGTTCCTTGCCCGTCCCGTTTTCACCGGTGATCAGTACCCAGGCCGAAGTCGGGGCGGCAATTCCAATCTGTTCTTTGAGTTCGGTGATTTCCTGGCTGAAGCCAATCATTTCATGCTCTTTGGCGATCTTGGCCTTTAAGGATCGGTTCTCCTCGACGAGTTGACCGATTTTCATGGCATTCTGGATCACTACCAGCAGTTTTTCCAGTGAAAGTGGCTTTTCGATAAAATCGAAGGCGCCCAGTTTGGTGGCTTTGACGGCCGTTTCGATGGTGCCATGCCCGCTCATCATGACGACCAGCTGGTCCGGGTGCATGTCGCGGATCCTGCGCAGGGTCTCGATGCCGTCCAGTCCGGGCATCCAGATAGGTCGGGGATTTCTTCCCGCAGGATATTCAATCCGCTTTCCCCGTTATCTGCACAAACAGTTCTGAACCCTTCATCCTGAAGGATGCCCCTGAGGCTTTCGCGGATGCTTTCTTCGTCATCGATAATCAGGATGTTTTTCATTGCAGCCCTTTTATAGGTAGCGTCCATCCGGAAACACCGGATGGCACGAGTTGGTCTTCGGTGCTAAAGCGCGGCGTTTTTCGTCGTAACCAGGCCGCCGATTGATGTACCCACGGCAAAAAACAAACCTTTCCAAACGTAAAACAACAAGGTCAGGCGGACAGACTTCGGTCGTTGTTGATTGGCAGTTCCACGATAAAGCGTGTTCCCCTGGGATGATTGTCTTTGACCCGGATATAGCCGTTATGGTCGGATACGATGGTCGCGACAATAGCCAGGCCAAGGCCGGTACCCGACTTTTTGGTTGAAAAGTATGGTTCGAACAGGCGTGGTTTGTCGTCGCTTGGAATGCCGCAGCCATTATCGGCGATGGTGAAGGTGGCCATCTGCAGGGTTGGGTTGAAGCTTGTATCAATGGTAATGGTGCCGTCGGATGAGTCAACGGCGCCGACCGCATTCTCCAGCAGGTTGATGACCACTCGTTTGGTCTGCTCCCTGTCCAGGTTGAAAACAGGGACCGCAGGGTCCTGGTTGAACTCGAAATGAATATCGCGATGGCCCTCCTGGTAGAGGACGAGCGTCTCGTTGATCACCTCATTGAGGTTGTTGGGGGTCGGGTTGCTGGCCGGCATGCGGGCGAAGTTGGAAAACTCGTTGACCAGGTTTTTCAATTCATCAACCTGCTTGACGATCATATTGGTGCATTCGTCAAAGACCGTATCGTCGTTGTCGAAACGGTTGAGGTAACGTCTGCGGAGTCGTTGGGCAGAGAGTTGAATGGGGGTCAGGGGGTTTTTGATTTCATGTGCAATGCGCCTGGCCACCTCGCGCCAGGCAGCCATCCGCTGCGCCTTGATCAGGTGGGTCAGGTCATCGAAAACGACCACGGTTCCCATAAATTCACCATTTTCGTCTTTCAGGGTGGTCACATTGAAGAGAAAAGTGACCTTGTTGTCCTGAACGGGGATGGTGATCTGCTTGCGGATCGACTCCTTGCCGGATGCCATCAGGTCTTTGAGGAACTCCTTGACCATGGGCAGGTGTTCGGTGCTGACCACCTCGCGGAAGTTTTTGCCTAAGACATGGCTCGTTTGTATTTTAAGGAGGTTTTCTGCCGATTTGTTGATGGTGGTCAAATGCCCCTGCTTGTCGACAGAAATGACGCCGGCATTGACGTTTTTCAGGATGATTTCCATGTATCTGCGACGTTGTTCGAGCTCCATGTTGGAGGCCTGCAGTTCCAGGTTAGCCTCCTTGACCTCCTGCTGCCCCTGCCGCAGGTCGCTTGTCATTTTATTGAAGGCTTGAACCAGGGTGCCGATCTCGTCGTCGCTTGATGGGTCGAGGTGAATGTCGAGATTGCCTTCTGCGACGCGGTTTGTCGCCATGGCCAGCTCCTGGATCGGGACGGTGATGCCGCGGGCGAGGTAAAAACCGAACCAGGTGGCGAGGAAGATGATAACCAGGGCGATAAGGAGCAGTACGGCGATATACCCCTTTTTGATCTTCCCTTTAAGGAGTTTGGTGTTTTTGTATTGTTCGAAAGAGGTTGAAATCTCTTTCATTTTGCTGACCAGGGAATAGGGGACGTAGTAGTTCACCACGACCACCCCGACCACGTCTTTAGGATTCCAGTTGGAGTGGACCGGAACGATTCCGCGAATGAGGTCGGCTTTGCCTATCGGGGTAATGCGGGTAAAACGGTTCCCCTGGAGGCCTTCGCGAATGTTGTCGGATCCGGGATTGGTGAAGTTGGCGGCCGGCACCTGGGGATTGGAGGCCCGAACCAGTTCTTCGAGGGTGGATGAGAAAACCTCGACCACCCCAAGGTTGTATTCCTGCTGCTTTTCCTTGATCAGTTCAACCAGTTTGGGGAGGTTTTCTTCGTTGAGCAGTTTTTCCCGTTTGATGATCCGGACCAACTGTTCCGCATAATACAGGGCATTTGCCGCCTGGTTTTTATAATAGGTTTGGGCGACCTCGAGTGATTCCTGCAGGGAGGCCTCTATCTGCGAATTGAACCAGTTTTCGATAGAGTTGGTGATGAAGCCTGCGGAAACAAAAAAGAGGAGCATGGTCGGGATCAGCGAAAGGGAAACGAAGGCTACGACCAGCTTGCTTCGCAGTCGCGCACCGGGAACGTCCCGCCGTCGCTCGAGAATGAGTTTGAACAGGTTTCGAAAAACCAGAAAAAGAAACAGCAGGATGAGCAGGATGTTGATGTTGATCAGGGCCAGCACCAACACGGTGTTGGAGAGGGGGAGCTTGGATGAAAGCTCTAGAAGCTGAGATTCAGAGCGCGAAAAAACGACCACCAGAACGATGATCAGAAGAATCAGAAGCCACTCGCGGCGTCTCTTGCGTGATTCGGCTTTGTTGTAGTCCTGTTTATGGCGGGAGAGGGCCATACCGTTCCTCACTGCTGCAAATCTAAAATTTCAATTTTACGCCGAAAATGCGGTTTTATGCAAGTTTGTACCCCCCCCCAAAAAAAAAGGCAGCCTCAGGCTGCCTTTTTTATCGTTTTAAGTACTCGGTCAGGCTTCAGAGAAGGCCAGGTTGCCTGCCAATGCCGGAGGGGCGCTCAGCAGGGCCTCCTGAAGGGCCTTTTCGGAGAATTCGACCATCTTCCAGCAGTCGGGGGAGGCGAGGATCTTTTCGACCATCTGGTGGTTGATATCGTGGCCTGATTTGAAGGTTTTGAAATGGCCCAGTATCGGGGAGCCGGCCAGGCTGAAATCTCCGATGGAATCGAGAATCTTATGGCGGACGAATTCATCGTGAAAGCGCAGACCGCCGGGATTGAGCACCCCTTCGTCGCCAATCACCACGGCATTGTCCAGGGAGCCACCAAGAGCCAGGCCGTTGGCCTGGAGGTACTCGACTTCCTTGAGGAAGCCGAAAGTCCGGGCCGAGGCCAGTTCGCGTTGAAAGAACTCCCTGGTGACCTTGACCGTTTTGCTCTGAAGTCCAATGGAGGGATGGTCAAAAGCGATATCGGCCGTAATTCGGAAAAAGCGGGAAGGAATCAACGATACGCGCTTCTCGCCGTCGATGACGGTAATCGGTTTGCGAATGGCCAGAAATTTTCGGCTGCGTTTAAGGCTGTGCAGACCCGCTTTCTGAAGTGCTTTTACAAAGGCCGTGGCGCTGCCATCCATGACCGGCACCTCAGGTCCGTCGATGTCGATATGAAGATTATCGACCCCAAAGGCGCTGAGTGCGCCCAGCAGGTGTTCAACGGTAGAAACAGTCAGGCCGCTTTTACCCAGAACGGTGGCGAGGCGGGTGTCGACGACGTTGGCCGAGACGGCTTCGATCGAAACGGTCCGTTCACCCTCTGTTCGATGGAAAATGATGCCTGTCCCGGCTTCTGCTGGACGCAGCTTCATGTTGATGGTCTTGCCGGAGTGGAGCCCGATTCCCGAAATCTCAACGGCACTGGCGATGGTGCACTGGTAAATCATTTTATGCAAAGTCTCCCTGTAGGGCTATCAACTGGAAAATTTTATCACTAATGAGTTATGCAAAGACCTTGCCATGATCTTGGTGCCGCCGATATGCTTGGAATTGCGCAGGAATAAGGGTGACTTCAAGCGGGGGAAGGGGCGGGGTGTTGCAGATGTGCACCGAAGGTTGTGGTGTGGAAGACACAGTCAGAAGTCAGGCCTGGTAACCATCACAGCCTTCCTGAGCGAAGTATGCCGATGGCCAGCCAGAGGCCGAGAAAGCCGGCGATCGAATAGCCGAGCAGTCCGAGCATGGGAAAACCGAACAGCATCGGCCCCTTCTCGGTCTGCATGATCAGTGAGGAGCCGACGATGATCGAGGCGATGAGCAGGCTGAAGGAGAGTCGGTTACTCGATTTGTCGAGGTCGGTGATCAACTTCTCCAGGCCGCGGTGTTCGAGGTCGATTTTGAATTTGTTGTGATTGACCCGGTTGATGAATTCCTTGATGTCACGAGGAAGGTTTTTCGCCAGGGCGCCATAGCTCTGGGCGATGCGGAACATTTCGCGGGATACGTTGGCCGGCGTCGCTTTTTCTTTGACCAGTTTTTCCATGAAGGGGCGAAGATGCTCGATCATGTTGAATTCGGGGTCGAGCTGGCGTCCGATGCCTTCAATAGTAATGAGGGCTTTACCGAGAAGCATCAGGTCGGCCGGAAACTTGATGCGGTAATGGGTCAGGATCTCGATGAACTCGGTCAGCAGTTTGCCGGCATTGATCTCCTGCAGCGGTATTTCGTAATAGTCGTCGATCAGTTCGGACAGGTCGCGCTTGAGGTGCTTGGTATTGATGTCCTCGATGATTTCGCCCGAATAGAGAAGCAGGCTGATCACGCTGTCTACATCACGATTGAGTACCGCCATGAGGAGGTCGGCGAGCTGGAACTTAAGTTCTGCGTCGAGCCGTCCGACCATCCCGTAATCGAGCATGCAGATGACATTTTGGGGGAGTATGAAAAAATTGCCGGGATGGGGGTCGCCGTGAAACAAGCCATCGACCAGGACCTGTTTGAGGAAGGCGTCGGCACCGTTATGGGCGATCTTTTTGAGATCGTACCCCTCGCTTTGCAACCGGTCCATGTCGGAGACCTTGATGCCGTCGACATATTCCATGGTCAGCACCGTTTCCCCTGTGTATTCCCAGAATACACGGGGAACATGGACGGTTGAAGTTCCGGCGAAATTGGCTGCAAACCGATCTATGGTATGCCCCTCGCGGGAAAAGTCCATTTCCCGGTTTATGGAGCGGCGAAACTCCTTGACGATGCCGATGGGATCATAAATTTCCCCTGCGGGAATATGGTGCTCTATAAGGTAGGCAAGTCCCATGAGGATATCGACATCGGTCTCAATCACCTGCTTGAGGCCAGGCCGGCGGATTTTGACAACGACATCTTCGCCGCTCTTCAGACGGCCGCGGTGAACCTGCGCCATGGAAGCTGCGGCGATGGGGTAATCGGAAAGCTCGCTGAAAAGCTCATCGATGGGATAGCCCAACTCCCGGTGGATTTCTCCTTCGACTTCCTCCATGGGGATCGAGGGGACCCGGTCCTGCAGCTTGCCGAACTCATCGGCATATTCTTTGGGAATGATATCGGGGCGTGTTGAGAGTATCTGGCCGAGTTTGATAAACGTCGGGCCGAGCTCGACCATGGCCAGCCGCAGTCGTTCCGGCTGGCTGAGTCGTTCGATCTCTTTGGGGGCCGTCCCGAGGGTGACGATCCGTCGTCCAAGCTCGAGATAGTAGTTGATGTTGAGCTGCTCAACGACATGGCCGAAGCCGTACTTGATCAGGATCCCCAGGACGTTGCGGTAACGCCGGATCGTGCGGATATTTCGATTGATACGCAAAAAAGACAGCATGAAAAGATATCAGTCTTCCTTGCCATGCAGTTCGCGTTCGAGTTTCTGCACCTTTTTTTTCAGCTTTTCAAATTCTTCGTGAGTGACGACCCCGAGGCGTTCGCACGATTTTTTAACTTCTTCGTGAGCCAGTTCTTCAAGTTTTTTCTGGTTTTCGCGCGCCATGTCCTGAATTTTGTCGATGAGAGCCTTGCCTTCTTCCTCGGTGACGTTGAATTTCTGTTTGATTTCCTGAATCAGCTCTTCGGCCTTTTTCTGGCTGAGTGAAACGGCTCCCATGCCGGCCATCAGGGTTTTTTCGATCAATTCAAACATGGCATCCTCCTGTGGTGTAAGTGTATGTTATTTGTGACATTTAAGTGTAGCACATGAGGGGCGCCTTGCAATCGTTAGTCTAGGACGCGGTCGGACTTAACATGAATCTACTGCGACATCGGCTGATCGGCCCATATCCTCGACAATTTTCGACAAATAGCCCTGCTATTCGCTCTCAAATTCTCGAAATTCCGGCCTCGAACATCCAATTTCTCGTTACGGTTCGTCAAGTCCGACCGCCTCCTTGCAGGGCACGAATGTTCTTGACATGGGCCCGGGTTGCCAGTTCACCGGCCCGGATCGCCTCTTCGGCCTTGTTGAATTCGAGCAGCGTGATGTTCTTCAGATCCGGCCGGATCAGCAGGTCAATTTCGTCCCGCTCGAGTCGCAGGGCGTTGATCTGGTTCTCCATAATCGCCACGCATTGCGCAAAAACCCTGAAAATGCCGGGCGGTTTCCGCCATTTCTTATGGTTAGGGTCTTTGGTTCTCGCATCTTTTTCCGGTCGCCATATTTCCTTTAGAAGCCCTTCGACACTTTCGGCATTGAAAAAGTCGAGCAGGAAGTTTTTCGATTTGTTTTGCGCAGGCGGCGGGGGCAGGATGTCTTCGCTGGGAGGTTTGGTCACTTCGGGGATGGCACAGACGCCGATCACTTTGTCGGCTCCCATGTCTCGCGCAACATCGACCGGAACGGGATTGCAGAGTCCGCCGTCGACCAGAAAGGTCTCACCGAAGCGCACCGGAGAGAAGATGCCGGGAAAAGCCACGGCTGCGCGCAAAGCTTCGATCAGCGGCCCCCGTTTAATGATGATCTCTTCTCCTGTCTCGACGTCGGTGGCGACCACGGCCAGCGGAATGCGCAGTTCTTCGAAGGTTTCAACCGGCAGGAGTTCGGCAATGAAGCGGGAAACCTTTTTTCCGTCGATGAGACCGGAGGTCGGAATGATCGGGTCGATCATGCGGGCCATCTGCTGCCAGTCGACATCGCAGGCGACTTCCTCTATCTGCTGGACCGGAACGCCTGCGGCATAGAGGGCGCCGATCAGCGCGCCGATCGAGGTTCCGGAGATGAAGTCGATTTCAATCCCCTCCTCTTCAAGAACCTTGAGCACGCCGATGTGCGCCATGCCCCGTGCCGCGCCGCTGCCGAGAGCCAGGCCGAGAAGGCGTTTTTTGCGTAGCATCCTGGTCATCAGGTTCTGGCTCATCACAGACGGAGGACTTTTCTTTGGCAAGGGTTGGCTCAGCGGCGAAACAGCCAGAGAATGAAGGAGATCAGGGCTGAAATCGCCAGGCAGCTGCCCAATGGGAAGTAGAAAGAGAAGTTTTCCTTTTCAACACGGATGTCGCCGGGCAGTTTGCCCAAAAAGGGGATGCGGCCGCCGTAGGTGAAGAACAGCCCGGCAACTACCAGAAGCAGGCCGACGGCGATCAGTACTTTACCTGGATGCATGGCTCTCAGTTTGTATTGCGCGGGTGGTAGCGGTCTTTCTCCGAATAGATGCACCCGCAGTACTGCTGGCGGTAAAGGCCCATCGATTTGGAAATATCGATTCCCTCCTTCCACCCCGTGCGAAAATCCTGGTAAACAAACCGGACGCCGTAGCGCTGGCCGAGGTCTTCTCCGATGCGACAGATTTCGGCGTGATTCTGGAACCGGGAGTAGAGGAGCGAAGAGGTAAAGGCCTCATAGCCATTCTCCGCGGCAAACCGTGCTGCCACCTCAAGACGCGACTCGTAGCAGTAACTGCAGCGGGTCCCGGGAGAACCGGCCACTTCGGCAAGAAACTCCTCCAGCAGGTATTCTTCGCGGTAAATGATGGGGAGTTCCGTTTGTGCTGCGTACTCCTTAACCGTATCGAGGCGGCGCTTGAATTCGAGAAACGGATGGATGTTGTTATTGAAAAAGAAGCCGGTGACCTGGTGGTTCTGCTCGCGTAAAACCTTGACCGGGTAAATGGCGCAGTTGGCGCAGCAGATGTGGACCAGTACATTCATATGAATTTCCTGAAAACAATAGAAAATTGACTTGGTTTCGCCAGCGGGCACTGGAGCCATTTTTACCCGGAACGGCGCCTGTGTCAATAGTTTGCGGACTCACCCCCGCAATGTCTTTGAAAACGCCGAGGGGAGCGGGGCCTCAGCCCTGCACCAGCTTCCACGGTGGAAGGTTCTTTTCCTGCCAGATGCGGTTGGTTACCTGTTTGGCAACGGCCGGGTCGGCGAGGCGGCCGTGGACCTGCCGTACCAGTTCCTGCCTGAGGGTGTGCAGGTCGGCGAGGTACTGCTCGACAATGGCCGCGGTCTGCCGGCTGTCTGCGGGCAGTTCGATCTGCTGAAAACCGGTAGCCGCTGCAAGTTTAAGAGCCTTGGCGGTCTGCGGGTTTTCGACTTCGATGGTTGCGCCGTCTGCATCAGAGAGGGTGACCCGTCCGAAAAATTCTCCCTCCTCTTGCAGGGGGGGCGCGAAACTAAAGCGCGTCAACTCAGGGCGATAATATTGATACAGGTACTGTTCCGGAAAGCGTGGGACGCCGTCGGAAAAGACCAGGTCGCTGATTTCTCCGATCATCTTGGAATCGGGCGACTCTTTGGGCGTCCTCGTGGTGGACGGGGACGGCAGAGGCGCTGCGCCCGGGATCTGGAGGGGGCCGCCGAGTGTCCGGTCGATTTCCTTGTCAAGCATGCGGACCGGTGGGCCGCTGCCATCCCCCCGGGGCGGCAGGGACCTCAATGCAGAGAGGATGTCGTTGTCGGGGATGGGCATGTCGTGGCGCATCCAGGCTTCCCGCAGCGAGTTTCTCGCCGGCAGGGGCTGACCTCCAGCCACAGTCAGCCAGAGATAGCGCCCGAGGGATGAGCGGGTGAACAGGTACATCTCCTGGTTGTACGTTTCAGGCCAGGCCGCCGCGCCCGGAAGACTGAGGCGGCCCGTTTCGAACAGGTCGAAGAGGGGGGCCGGTAAATTGAGTGCCAGGGGTATCAGGGCGCTTTTGGACTGAGTAAAAAGTTTCCAGCTCAGCTCCCGCTCCCCTGAATGACCGTTTAGCACGACGGTGTGGTCGGGGTGCTGTACCTTGACCATGGTCAGCCGGACGAAATTGTCGTCACGGCGGGCGATACGGGTGAGGGTGAACTCTTCCCTCAGCAGGTCGGCCAGCAGATTACCATACCTGGCCGTCAGCCATTCACCGGGCAGGGCGAGGTCGATTTCTGCTCCCTCGGCGGCCAGCCCGAGAAGGTGGAGGCCTTCCCAGACCCACCTTGGGGTGCGGGAGGGGATGGAAAAACGCCGGGTTGGCCAGGATATCCTCAAGGTGGTGGTCAGGGCCTTTTTCTCCGCTGGCGGGGGAGGGGCCAGGTTGATGAGCGTCCCGGCGATGCGCGCCGGAGCGATATCCGGAGTCAGGTGCATGACATCGCCGAGCTGTGCATGCGCTGCTGGGGCGGCCGTTATGGCGCGCAGCAGGGCCAGGGCGGCCAGCAGAGGGGGAGATCCGACCTCGAAAAGGACGGCTTCGCTTGAGGTCGGGACGGCATGGTCGGGATTGAGGACCAAAACGTTTCCGGCTGCGCCGGATAAGTCGGCCCCCGGAGCCCATGCGTCAAGAACCGTCTTGGTTTCCTTCAGGAGGATTTGCAGGGTCTGGGACGCCCGCTGCAGGTTCTGGCCGATCCGGATCTGGGTCAGCCTGCGAAACAGATGATGGTAGTGGACGGTGCTTTCCGCGGGCAGGGGCATCTCCCCAGCCGGTTGTTCCAGGGCCTTGGACAGTGGAGAAGGCAGCGATTCCACGGCAAACTGCATGGCGACCTCGAGGCTGTCCGGCTGGGCCGATGGCGAAATGCAGTCGTACAGGGTGAGAGCCAGCAGGCGCAGCAGGGCCAGAATGGCTTTGTGTTCAGCGTGTTTTTCGGGGGATTCTTCAGCCGCGAAGCGGCCTTCTCCCTGGGCTATCCGGCAGGTTTCGACCAGCGGGGCCAGCGACCTGTCGAGGGAGCCGAGGCAGAGATTGGCCAGATAGTAGGGTGAGAGCTCTTCGGGGGCTACCGCGCCCATGACAGAGAAAATTTTCAGCTCATTCATAATCTGAACAAGGGTTTTCTGAAAATCGTCGGATGTCGTCGTTTTGTCTCTTGCCACGGGCAGGCTTTTGCAACGCGAGGCCTCGCCGTGGCGACTTTCCCAGAAGACGACTTCCTGCGGCGCCCAGGTGACAAAATGGCGCAAACCGAGGGCTTCGGCGCAGGCGCAACCTTCGGCGAGGCTGCCGGTCGGATCGTCTTCAGGCAGAAGCAGCACTCCGCCTGCCATGAAACTGTCGCGGTTGATCCAGAAAACGAGTGGCGGAAACAGGCGGCCGGCAGGGGAGCGGAGCGCAGGGGCGACTTCGACCTTTTTAAAGGGAAACCGCCCCAGAGCGATCGCCTGGTCGGCCCAGTAGGCTAACTGTTCACTGAATTGTTGCAGAGTCTGTGGGTCCATTTGTCTACATGGTGGGAGGGGACGGAGGAGGTTTCAGCGGAGCCCGATGGCCCGACTTCAGGGCTTGTCGCGACCGACAAGAGGCAGGCAAGGACGGTAGCACAGCAGGTGGGGTTTTCCAACGCTTATTCTGCGACTTTCGGTTACCGGGCGATGGTTTCCATCTCGATGATCAACTTTTTCAGTTCATTGCGGTTTTCGATCAGTTTGCTGTTTTCTGCCTCGAGCCGCTGGTAGTCCTGCCGGCACTGGTTCAATTCATTTTTGTTCCGGTTGAGCTTGGCCTGGCTCTTGTGCAGCGCCTCCCGCTGGGCTTCGAGGGTAATCGCCCGATGGGTCCAGGGGTCTTCCGGGTGCTGTTCATTAAGCTGTCTGAAAGCCTCGGTCTGCCGGTCCCGGTTATCGCCGTCCATCACCTGCAGAAAGAGGACCTGCGTTTTGCCGGGTGGGGAGAACAGGGGGAGCTCAGCTATCCGGGCGCAGCCTGAAAGAGCCAGGGCTGCCAGCAGTAAGCCGGTGAAACGGCGCATCTATTGACTCCGCTCAAGGCAGGCGCGCCGGTTGATCATGTAGTTGCTGCCGGGCATGTTTTTCAGGTGATCTTTCATTCGAGCGCACTCCCTTCCAATCAGGGCCGGCGTCGGCTCTTGCAAACCTTCGGAGTTGATGATGGAAATGGAAACCGTCAGCAGGGAAAAGACCCTTTCGACCCCGAAACGGTCTTTTCCGACAAACTCTCCGGCCCTGGCGTCTTCCTCAGTATAGAGGGTCGGGGCCATCAGATCAAATTTCTCGATCAATTCTTTGGCAATCGACTCGGCGTTTCGGGGCTGGGTGAGGATGGCATAGTCGTCCCCGCCAATATGGGCAATCAAATCGTGCGGCGTGCCCTTGGCGGCATCGGTTTCCCGAATCAGTTGGGCGGTGCGGGCGATGGCATCGCTTCCGGCCTGGTATCCGTAGCGGTCATTGTAGGCTTTGAAGTGGTCGAGGTCGATATAGAGCTGGGCAAAGGGGTGCCCGGAATTGATGCGGTATTCAAGCTCACGCTCGAGAGCCAGGTTGCCTGGGAGGTGGGTGAGGGGGTTGGCGTCAAGGCTCAGCTGGTCCATTTCCTTGAGTTTTTGTCCCATGTGGGCAAACGCCACGGCCAAGGTTCCGAATTCGTCACGCTGCCGGATGGGGACCTCGTAGTCGAATTCCCCGGCGGAGATTTCCCGGATCGCCTGCAGCAGCGCGTTGACCGAGCGGTGAATGCTGAGGATGACCGCCAGAGAGACCGGGGCCGAGAGAAAGATGCCGAGAAAGGCGAGCAGCCAGGTGTTGCGATAGGCATTGGCGCTCTCCCGGGTTAACAGGGAGAGTCCCTGGTCGATGTCGTTGCCCTTCTGTTCGATCAGGCTGGCGAGGGTGGAAAGGAGTTGAGGGTGAAGGGACTCGGTGTCCTTGTCAAACTTTTGGGCCTGGGCCCATTGGTCCTGCTCCATCATTTCGATCCCCGCGGCCGTCTGTTCCTGATGGCGGGCGATGAGGGAGGTCAGGGGGGACCATTCGGCAGGGGAGATGACCTGCCGCTCAGTCCATAGCTGGGAAAGGTCGTCACGGCGAAGGGTGAAGAGGGACAATATCTCCCTGTCCTGCAGCAGAAGGGCCTGTCGTTCGAGGTTCTGCTGGGCCAAGAGGTTCTGCTGCAGGCTGCGCAGAAGATTCAGGGTTTTGACATCGACGGATACCAGATGCTCTGATCGGCGGGTTTGGGTATGCAGGCCGGTCAAGGCATAGCCGATGGCGATCAGGCTGAATATCACGATCAGCAGATAGCCGGCGGCGACTTTTTTGACAACCGTAAAAAAATGTCCTTTCATAGCTATAGTCTACACCGTTAGCGATCGCGGTGTGCTGCCTCCGTTGGGGACTGCTAATCTTTACGTTGCGAGAAGAGGGGCGCCTCGGCATCATCGCCGATCGGCCGTTGAAAATGGCGGTAGGCCAGGGGGGTGGCCGTCCTGCCTCGGGGGGTCCGGTTGATATAGCCGTGCTGTAGCAAGAAGGGTTCGATAACGTCTTCGATGGTGTCTTTCTCCTCGCCGACGGCGGCAGCCAGGGTGTCGAGGCCCACGGGGCCGCCGGAGAACTTGTCGATGATGGTCAGCAGGATCAACCTGTCCATGTGGTCGAAGCCGCGGCGGTCGACTTCGAGGCGTTCCAAGGCCTGGTCGGCAAGTTCTCGGGTTATGACGCCGTTGCCCAGCACCTGGGCAAAGTCGCGCACCCGCCTCAGCAACCGGTTGGCAATGCGGGGGGTCCCCCGGCTGCGGCGGGCGATTTCGAAGGCCCCCTCATCTTCGGTGGGGACTTCCAGGATGCTGGCGCTGCGTTTGACGATGGTTTTAAGGTCGGCCTCGGTATAAAACTCGAGTCGGCTGATGACCCCGAAGCGGTCCCGCAGCGGCGAGGAGAGAAGACCGGCGCGGGTGGTGGCCCCGACCAGGGTAAAGCGCGGCAGGTCGAGCTTGATGGTGCGGGCCGAAGGCCCCTGGCCGATGATGATATCGAGCTGGTAGTCTTCCATCGCCGGGTAGAGGATTTCTTCGACCACGGGGGAGAGCCGGTGAATCTCGTCGATGAAAAGGACATCGCCGGACTCGAGATTGGTGAGTATGGCCGCCAGGTCTCCCGGTTTTTCGATAACCGGTCCCGAGGTGCTTTTGATGTTGACCCCCATCTCAAGGGCGATGATGTTGGCGAGGGTGGTCTTGCCGAGACCGGGGGGACCGAAGAACAGCACATGATCGAGCGCCTCGTTGCGGTTGCGTGCGGCGTCGATGAAGACCTGCAGGTTCTCCTTGGCTTTGGCCTGTCCCACGTATTCGGCCAGAGAGGTGGGCCTGAGGCTTGTTTCGTAGGAACTGTCGTCGCCGGCAAGATCGGCGTTGATGAGTCGTTCGGTCATAGGACGGGTCCCGGGTTCAACGTTCGAGGTTCGAAGCCGAACTTCGAACAGGATTATTTCATCAGGACCTTGAGCGCGCCCTTGAGGATTTCTTCCACCGGTGTTTCGGCGGCGATTTCCATCGACGCCAGAACTTTTTTGGCCTGGGCTTCTTTATATCCGAGGTTGACCAGCGCCGAAAGGGTATCGTCAAGGGCGTTTGCTGCAGGCCGGATCGTCTGCTTCGGCCCGCTGGAAACGGGAGGCGGAGAAAGCTTTTTGACCTTCTCGCGCAGTTCCAGGACCAACCGTTCAGCGGTTTTCGGGCCGATTCCCGGAATCTGCGCCAACCGTTTGCTGTCGCCGTGGAACAGAGCCGCAGTCAGTTCTTCTGCCGGAATGTTGGAGAGAATATTAACTGCAAGCTTGGGGCCGACCCCCGAAACCGTCAGCAGGAGAATGAAGAGGTTTTTTTCCTCAAGGGTGAGAAACCCGAAAAGGTGGATGGCGTCTTCCTTGACGTGGGTGTGAACGTGAAGGCAGACCTTTCCCTGCTCAGGAATGGAATAGAAGGTCGACAGGGGAACCTTCAGGCGGTAGCCGACTCCGCCGACGTCGATAATGAGATGGTCGAGGGATTTGTAGGCGATATTTCCGGTCAGAAGTGCAATCATTAAAACCCGTGACTGGTGATTGGTGATCAGTTATTGGCGAAAGGCTAAAACAAGGGCCAGAAGCCAAATGCCAGGGCGAGTTTCGAGTTCGTCCATCGGGGCTAGCGCCGCTTTCCCAAGACTCGTTCAAGACGGTTGTTGAGGCCGGCGCTGTGGGCGTGGCAGATGGCGACCGCCAGGGCGTCGGAAGCATCTTCCTGGGCGATTTCCGGAAGATTAACCAGAGTTCGGACCATCTGCTGAACCTGGATCTTCGAGGCCTTGCCATAGCCGACCACGGCGCTTTTGACCTGCAGGGCCGAGTATTCAAAAACCGGCAGGCCGGCATTGACCCCCGAAAGCATGGCGGTTCCGCGGGCGTGGCCGAGTTTGAGGGCTGAGAGAGCGTTTTTGGCGACGAAGATCTGCTCGATCGCCATCGCTTCAGGGCGGTATTCAGCAATTACCCGCTCAAGACCGTCATAGATCGTTTTAAGGCGAATGGCCAAATCGTCACCGCTTCGGGTAAAAAGGGCGCCGTTGTCAATGTGAATAAGCCGGTTGCCCTGTTTTTCCACCAGGCCGTAACCGGTAGCCCGGGTTCCGGGATCGATGCCGAGAATTCGCATAATCGTAGAGTTCCATGTTCTAGGTTCGATGTTCGAAGTTGAAAACATTGAAACGTTTAACCTCGAACATCGAACTTGGAACGTGGTTTACCCCATCGCCTTTTCGAGTTCTTCATCGGATATGTCGAAGTTGGCATAGACGTTCTGGACGTCGTCGTTGTCCTCGAGTTTGTCCATCAGTTTGAGCATCTGCTCGGCTTGTTTGCCTTCGAGAGCCACCATGGTCTGGGGGATCATGGTGATTTCCGCGGTCTGCCACTGAAGGCTGGCCTCTGCGATCGCCTCTCGGACCTCGATGAAATTCGAGGGGTCGGTGATGACTTCGTAGGCATCCCCCTCGTCCTTCACATCTTCGGCGCCGGCTTCAAGGGCGGCCTCAAAGATGGAATCAAAGTCGTTATCGGTGGCGAAGGAGATAAGTCCTTTGCGGTCAAAGAGGAAGGACACCGAGCCGCTGACCCCCAGGTTGCCGTTGTGCTTGCTGAATATGTGGCGCACATCGGCGACGGTACGGGTGCGGTTATCGGTCATGAATTCTACGATGACAGCGACGCCGCCAGGGCCGTACCCCTCGAATGTACCTTCTTCGTAGTTCACCCCGTCAAGGTCGCCCGAGCCTTTTTTGATGGCCCGGTCAATGGTGTCCTTGGGCATGTTCTCGCTCTTGGCCTTGTCGACCGCAGTGCGCAAGCGAGGATTGCCTTCGAGATCCGCACCGCCAATTTTGGCCGCAACGGTGATTTCTTTGATCAGCTTTGTGAAAACCTTACCGCGTTTGGCATCCTGCGCCCCTTTGCGGTGTTTGATGTTGGCCCATTTACTGTGTCCTGCCATGTTTTCTTATCTCCTTACACTTTATTCAATGCGTCCGCTTTGTCATTTGAATCGTAAAAACGGCGGCTAATCCTATCATGATGTTTTTTGCCGGACAAGGACTTTCAGGGAGGTGTTGATCCGGTGAAATACGACAAAAGCCGGCACAGTGGCCGGCTTTTGTCATACATGTACTCATTGGCAGAGGTCAGTGTTCCATGGGGCTGGACTGATACTGCCGCACATCGAGGTGGTCTATGACACCGGTGACCCCGTTGACCGCTTCGACCGTGTCAATCACCTGCTGACGTTCTTCTTCGCTGTGAACGTGGCCATCAAGGGTGGCGACGCCATCTTGGACCGAGGCGTGAAAATGATACTGGTGAAGTCCGGCAATGATCCCCTTGCTGAACAGCCCGGTTTCGATCTTCTTGCGGATGATCAGGTCCTGCAGGGTTTTTTTCGCTTCGTTTTTGCGCCCAACCAGGTTGGTGTCCTTGACGGCCTCGCAGATGATCCGCACCGCGGTGTCTTCGGAGAGGTGCAGGGTGTTGACCACCAGGTCGTAATTGCTCGGATCGACCCAGTCCCGGTCGTAGTAGTATTTGAGGAATCCGGCACGCTGCTGGTCGCTTTTGCGAACCAGAACCCGCGCCAGCTCCGGGTCGAGCCATTCCCTTTCGGCCCAGCGTTCGACGCGCTCTTCGAAGGGGGCGGTGATGCGGACTCGGAGGACGCTGTCGATGTCACGCAGCAGGTCCTGCCCGCCACGTCCGTAAATGATGACATTCCCCTTGAGGGCGTACTCCAGGATGATCAACTCGATCTGGTGGAAGTGGGCCTCGGTCTGCATATCGACGGTCTGCACGAAGGCTGGCGGCTTCTCGTCCGCTTTGTCAACGGCCTCGGGCGTCAGTCCGTAGTCGGGCGCAACCTTTCTAATGGCGTCCCCGTCAACTAAGGTGTAGCCGAGCTTTTCCGCGGCTTTATGGGCAATGGGGATGCCTGCGCTCCCCATTTCCCTTGAGATGGTAATAATCGCCATTTACGTTCCCCTCTGCTAAAAAAATGTGTCCGCAAGACAGCAAGAATATTATCAACTCTCGATCAGGAAGAAAAGAGTTAATGTGTATACGATCTTTCCGCTATTATCCCACAAGTGATCAGTCGGTTGTTCTGATAAATAGACTGGGAGATTGTCGGCCCTACCATGAACCTGCTGCGAAACCGGCTGTTCGGCCCATATCCTCGACAATTTTCGACGAATAGCTCATTTATTCGCTCTCAAATTCTCGAAAATATGGTCTCCAACATCCAATTTCTAGTTACGGCCCGTTAAGCCCGACACCCTTCCGGCGCTTTAAAAGCCTGGTTTCGAGTCGAAGTAGTGTTGTGACTCGATGAAGCGGACGGTGCGGCTCTTCGATCGCATAACAATCGTGTGGGTTTCGGCACCGCCGGCGAAGTAGCGGACCCCTTTGAGGAGATCGCCGTTGGTCACTCCCGTGGCGGCAAAAAAGACGTCTCCCTGGGCCATGTCGCCCGCGTTGTACACCCTGTCGAAGTCATCAATGCCCATTTTCTTGGAGCGATCGCGTTCTTCATTGGTCATGAAGACCAGGCGCCCCTGCATGTCTCCGTCCATGCATTTGAGGGCGGCTGCCGCCAGTACCCCTTCCGGGGCCCCGCCGATACCCATGAGCATGTCGACCCCGCTGCCGTCTACGGCGGCGGCGATGGCCGGCGCCACGTCTCCATCGGTAATGAGGTGGATCCTGGCCCCGGCCTTGCGAATCTCATGGACGATTTTGTCGTGCCGGGGGCGGTCGAGGAGCACCACGGTCAGGTCCTCGGGCCGGCATCCCTTGGCTTCGGCCACACGTTTTACGTTTTCTGTCGGCGAGGCGTTGATGTCGATGGCTCCTTTGGCAGAGGGGCCTACGGCGATCTTTTCCATATACATGTCGGGGGCGTGGAGGAAGCCGCCTCGGGGGGCGAGGGCGATGGTGGCAATCGCGCCGTTCATCCCTTTGGCACAGATGCTGGTCCCTTCGAGGGGATCGACGGCAATGTCAACTTCGGGGGAATCGCCGCTACCGACTTTTTCGCCGATATAAAGCATCGGGGCTTCATCCATTTCCCCTTCGCCGATAACCACCGTTCCGCTGATTTGCATCGCACCCAGAGTGCGGCGCATGGCGTTGGTCGCGGCTTCGTCGGCAGCCATTTTGTCTCCTTTGCCCACCCAACGAGCACATGCCAGGGCTGCGGCTTCGGTGACCCTTGCCAGTTCCAATGCCAGATTCCGGTCCATTCTTTATGTTCTCCTTGTTGGCAAGTGTCCTGTTTGGTTAATCGTGTCGGTTAATTCTGAGTCCTTTTGGTTGCTGTCAAGGCGCTGCCGACGCAGGCCTAGTCTTGCGCTAAGTCAAGGAGGCACAACGAAGACAGCGGTCAAAAGGGCCTGAATTTTTAGGACAGGATTAGCCACACAGGGCACTGGTGCCATTAGTTATGAATAATCAGGCGCATAATGGCACGATTTGTTTTTAAAAACAAGTTTTGGCTGGTAAGTATATTGAAAGTCGAATATGATGAAAGGGCAGTTTAAAAATATGTGGAGGTTTTACACGATGATTCTGAAACGCCTGATTCCGTTGGTGCTGACGCTGCTGCTTTTTGCCGGTACGGCATCGGCATCGGGGACTCGTAATATTAATGCCGCACAAGCGCTGGAATTGCTGCAGAACAACCCGGATGTCTTTATCCTTGATGTCCGCACTTCGCAGGAGTACCTGGAGATACGCCTGGAGGGCGCCCGCCTGATACCGATCGACCAGTTTGTCCGTCGCATGGGGGAAGTACCGAAAGACCGCCCGGTTCTCGTCTACTGCGCTGTGGGCTCGCGCAGTTCCCAGGTGGCCAGTTATCTCG